>JBCCCJ010001362.1:0-2076 GCA_039033615.1 Bacteroidota bacterium | reverse complement strand
GCCGAGTATGAGAAAAAGTATGCCTCTGTGGATCGCCGTCTTCAACCCAAATATGCAGAAGTCGACTTCCAGATAGATCTTTTTCCATCAGAGAGGAAAGCGACTTTCTCAGCTGAGATCACCCTGGCCAACGAGCCTGGCTCAGATACCCTGTTCCTGAACTGGAAAGATTTTGTGTCTGTGAACCGCTTACAGCTCAATGGACAAGAGATGGAGTTAGTGAAAGCAGATGAGGAGCAAAACCTGACCGCTTATCTGATCCCACCAGCAGCAAGCGCGGACAGTTTGCTTCGACTTTCCCTCGAAGGAGAAAAGCAATACGTAGGCTTTGTACAAAGCGATTTTCAGGCGGACCTGACCTACGTTGGGAGTTTTGCCAGTGTCCAGGACTTTCTGCCAGTCATAGGGTATGATGGGGAGAAAGAACTATTGGAAAACCGAAAAAGAGGAGAACAAGACCTGGAAAGGCTTAGCTCTCGCATGGCAGCGGTTGATGACCCGATAGCGAACAAACAAGATGCGTTTGCGCCTGATGCCGAACTCGTGACGGGCAGAATCACCATCAGCACCGAAGCAGGTCAACTGCCGTTTGCATCAGGGGAGGTAACCAACCGGAGCGTTAGCAACGGACGGCAGATTGCCACCTACCAAATGGACGAGCCGAGGGTGTTCAATTGGCACGTAGGCTCTTCCGACTATACCCTTACGACTGGAAAATCAGCGGGAGTCGAGTACAACATTTTTCACAAGCCCTCCCACACCTTCAACCTAGAGATCTATCAAGATGCGATGGACAAAGGAATTGGGTTTATGCAACAAACGGTTGGAGCAGCAGGAGTCAATGATCAGCTACAATTGGTCGAGATTCACCGCTGGCAGGAGGACCGATATATCTTTGCGAACACCATCGCCCTTTCAGAAAAAGAAGGCTGGGTTGCCGACACCAAAGGGCTACAAGAGCAAGCCTATCTCTATCAAACGATTGGTAGTGGTTTGGCCAGCCTTTGGATTCAGCAGCAGCTAAGGATCGCCAATGTACAAGGGGCAGATATGCTCATCAAAGCCCTGCCAGAAGCGATCGGCTTGCAATTTGTGAAAGAAACCCTTGGCGAGGAAGCAGTTCAATTGTTGGTCGAAAAGAAGCTGGATAAGTACGCCAAAGACCGAAACAATGAGCCAAACACAGAACCAAGTTTGCTGTACGCGGATGGCACCGACTATCTGGAAGAAAATAGGGGGGCAGTAGTGTTGTACGAAGCCATCGAAGAAATTGGGCTGGCCGAATTCATGAAGAGACTCCAAGGTTGGGCGGAAACTGGGGCGACACATAAAACGTTCCACGCATTCGTGGAGCTCTACAAACCCCAATTGACACCAGAGGCCTATGCTCAATTCGTCAACCCAAACTGAATGAAATCGTCCGCGCAAAAGCGTGTTTTGGGGTCTGACTCTATCTACCACTTCGGAAGCCCAACACCCCTGTTCAGGTTTTTTGGGGTGGGAGGATTGTGTAAAGGTGAGGGGAACAGGTAAAGACAAAGAGAGGGTGGGATATTAGTCGTCTATATGTGGTAAAAAAATACTACATTTAGACGACTAATAATGAGAAGAGCATGATCTTTACAGGCAGAAAAGCAGAAGTAGCGGTATTACAAGAGGCATTGAACTCTCCCGAATCAGAAATGATTTCGATTATTGGTCGTCGACGGGTTGGGAAAACTTTTTTGGTACGTACTGTGTATGGCAAGCATCTGGATTTTGAGATTTCTGGAATTCAACATGCATCGGGTACGGAACAACTCCGGAATTTTTACCAAAGACTCAAAGAATTCTTCCCGGCTACCACAGTAACTGAGCCACCTCAGGATTGGTTAAGTGCTTTTTTTATGTTGACAGAGCACTTAGAACAGAAGCAGAAAAACCAAAAGCTAGTCATTTTCCTTGACGAGGTTCCATGGATGGCTACGCATAAATCAGGTTTTTTAAAAGGGCTAAGCTTTTTTTGGAACTCCTGGGCAGATGATGGCAGTAAAACCTACACTGCCAAAGAGATTATGCTGTGTCCTGGGTCGATTC
>JBCCCJ010001361.1:0-2078 GCA_039033615.1 Bacteroidota bacterium | reverse complement strand
CTGCGGAGCGAATCTCCCTGTTGATTGGTTTCCACTATCCAGCCAGCAGGACTCACCGTGTCAGGGGATAACTGCACTCCCGTTGCTAGATAGTTTCCATTTCCCCGCTGCAAGACATCCATTCCGAAAGATTGACCATCAGCCTTGTATGCTTGGTTCCATAAGCTATTCCCCAAGGTGTCAATTTTTGTCAATGTTAAATCGTAATACCCTTGATTTTTTGATCTCCCTATCAACAATAGGTTGTCACTTTCCACCTGAGCGGCAACCCCAAAGCCATTTCCAAGGGCTTCATACGCTCCAAAGACTTGCCATTCTGGACTGCCATTGTAAGCAATCTTGATAGCACTTAGTTTAGAAGTGTAGTCTCCATTGAGCTTGTACCCGGTGGCGATGACCCCAGCATCAGCTAGCGGAATTACATCCTCTACGGTACTACTCCGGTAGGTAGGATGCTCGACTAAGACCTGAAAGTTAGTGTCCATGCGGTAGTAGATGACCCCAAAGTTTTTCTTTCGAGTCAGCAATTGATATTCATCTCCTCGGTCCACAAACATTCCTGCGGTGGTGATGGCGTGAGAGGTATCGCTATACAGTACCTGGGGGCGCTCAGGCTGAGCAGATAAGGAAGCCATCAAAGCCACGATCAGGAATAAAAGAATGGTTGATTTCATGGGATAAAAAGATTAACGATGAGTGGGAAAGGATCGAATAATGGGTTCGAAGGTAAAATCAGGTGGGACGGGTGAATCAGGTATCTCTTCTGCCATACGCAGTGGAGGAGGATCACCATCACTCGGACAGTTCAAGGGATAGACATAAAACTCCCCGTCTATTTGATCTGGTAAGGCTCCACTTACGAAAGTCGAAACAAAACCAGATGCCAATCCTGAGCTGGGATCAGCAGTCAGATCAATGGAATAGGCTGCGGTAGGCGCATTGAATAAGGTATGGATGCAAAGAATGTAATCCCCCTTATTGGCATACAGCAGATAACGACCATCTACCCCCAGTTCCAGCATGGAATTGCCATAGGGCTTAGAACTGCTGATGAAGTTCAGGCCTGTCAAACTGGTGTTGAAAATGCTAATACCATCATATACAAAAAAGACTCCATTCCAGGTGGCCGTAATCGCTAAACGACCATCCGCCAGAAATTCTAGTCCCGTGATTGTACGAAACGCCCCTGGAGCCATCTCAAAGGTGGTGTGGGTACTAGTCGGCAGGTCAAAGAAGTGGATCACTGCGGTAGCACCAGAATTGCTGGCCCAGGCGAGGGTATTGCCATCATGGGAGAGCTCTAGTTCGGCAGAGAGGAAGTCAACTATTGCTCCTCCCGATTGTAATTTAACCGAATTTTGTATAACTCCTGTCCCAGAAATGGGAATGTAGCTTACTTCGTTGTCCTGAGTTACGACATAGACATTTCTGCCTCCGCCATTCAGTACTGGAGAGACTGCATAGCGGACCTGCTGAGTGACTGTGCTATAGTCTGGCGGGCTTCCTTGTAAGGGCTGACTCACAGATTGTGAACTGACATGGTAGGTGGCAAAAAAGACCTCAGTCCCAAAATTATTATTGTTGTTGTAGACCAAGTAGTATTGCCCACTTTGCCCAGGCACTTCAAATAGGGGAGCCTCAAAGTTTTCTGTCAAGTTGGGAGTTGGATTATCGAGATCAAAGTCATCGTTTGGATCGTTCCACTTGAGAAAACGGTCTTTCAGGAATAAGTATCCATTCCCCGCCAGGCCAAAATTCCCAAATAGATCTACCCCAAAGACATGATCATTCATTACATATATCACCGGATCTCCGCACTCATCATATAACCCGTTTGCCGCAGTTGCCCGAATCGAAAATCTTGGATACGTACCAAAGGGAGTTGGCTCAGTAAATGGTGGATACACGACTTGGGTAGCATTCATGGGCACCCCATTTTTGACCGTGATGGGTGGATTGGCAGGGGGAATAGGAAGAGGAGGGGGGGGAATGAGTATTGGAACGGGAGGCAACGTCCAAAAAGGATTCTGCACGTACTGGGCCGAAACAGGCGACCACGTCAGAAGAAACACTCCACT
>JBCCCJ010001360.1:0-2079 GCA_039033615.1 Bacteroidota bacterium | reverse complement strand
ACTTCCTCTTTTCGCGCGGTTATTTCGTTTCAGGTCCCATTCAAGTCTGGGGAAGGGGCCCTAGACTTGAAGCAAAACACCGACTTTGGTTCCGATACTCGGAATAAACTAAGCCAAGGCAAGAGACTTTGGGAAAAAGGGCCCCAAAGTCGAGCCTTGACGAAGAACTGGGACGAAAGAACAAGTGAAAAGGTCCAAGTTATTTTTTGAGTCTCACTTAACTGCTGAGCGGGGGTTCTGTTTTGATTCCAAGGTCTATCAAGGATAACGCAAACTTGGAGGACTACGGTTGGGCACGTACCTTTCCCCCATGAAGCAAATGTGGATCATCTTCCTGGCCCTGAGCATAGGCGCTTGCCGGGTCAATCAACAGGAACAACAAAGCGCGTCGCCTCAGGTGGAGGCCGATTTGGTCCGTTGGGTTGCCTATCAACCGGGGCAAGGGACCCTGATTTCCGCTCATCGCGGGGGCAAAGGCTATCCAGGCTATCCGGAAAACTGTCTGGAGACCATGCAATACGTACAGGAACAAATTCCGAATGCGGTATTCGAAGTAGACGTCGCCCAAACTCAGGATGGCCAATTGGTGCTGATGCACGATGACCAATTGGACCGTACCACGAATGGCAATGGCCCCATTCAGCAACACACCCTGGCAGAGTTGTCGGAACTCTTGTTGACAGATGATGAAAAAGAACTGACTGCATATCGAATTCCTACCCTGGAGGCGGTCTTGGATTGGGCAAAAGAAACCAAGGCCTTGTTGACGGTGGACATCAAACGATCGGTAGATCCATTGGTGGTATGGGAGTTCATTCGCCAAGCCGACGCCCAACATCAGTGTATCATGATTACCTATTCGCTTGCTACCGCTCAAAAGCTATATAAGTACGATCCTGGAGTCGTCATGTCCGTTTCCATGCGAAACCAGGAAGAGGTAGAACGCGCCCTAAATAGCGGCATTCCCCGGCAAAATATGATCGCCTTTACCGGAACGAGAAAATCTCCGCCGAGCTTATTTGCCGACCTTCACGCAGCAGGAATCCGGTGCATTTTTGGTACCCTGGGGAACCTGGATCGCAGTCGGGAAGCCCGAGACGGGAGTTTGTATCGTTCCCTGGAACAAGATGGGGTCGATATTTTTGCGACTGATCGACCGCTGGAAGTAGCGAAAGCTTTGGGGTTGTAGCTCTACAAATACACCTGATTGACAATCCGATCCTTGAGCCGTTGATCATGCGTGACGATCACGAGACAGGCCCCAATTTCCTTAGAACGCTGTTCGAGCAAATCCATGACCTTATTCGCATTGGTATCGTCAAGGGCAGAAGTCGGTTCATCTGCTAAGATCAGGGTGGGCTGATTCAGCAAGGCGCGCGCAATGACAGCCCGCTGCGCCTCTCCGACACTCAATTGCCGCACAGGATGATCCACCCGATGCGCCAGGTTCAACTGCTCCAGTAGGCCATGAATGCGATCACGATCTTGTTGGATGCCTGCGAGATATTGAGTCAGCAGGAGATTTTCGGAAAGGGTCAAGGCGTCCACAAAGTGGGACTGCTGCAAGACAATGCCGATGTGTTGACCCCGGAATTGATCCAGTTTTCGGTCATTGAGGCGGGTAATGTCGGTTTCCCCGATCAGAATGTGCCCCCCACTTGGTCGGAGCAGGCCACCAAGGAGATGGAGCAGGGTGGTCTTTCCTCGACCTGATTCTCCCAGGACCAGCATCGCCTTTCCCGGTTCACAGCCGATATCTGGAAAGGCAAAAGGGTCCCCGCCTGGGTAAGCAAATTGGAGCTGTTCGCTTCGGATCATGCTGCAAAATAACAATCTCTGAGGGCTTGTCCCACCCCGAAGAAATCTTTTCTTGCAACATTGTTGCAAGTACGGGAGTTAGCTGTATTTTTGTACCCAATTTCAATTCAACCTATGAACAAAAAGTCCTACTCCGATTGGTTAGGCATCTTCAGTGCCCTCCTCTGTTTGATTCACTGCCTGGTAGGCCCTCTCCTGCATAAATAGCGCGAAGAGCCACCAAGAAGCTTAAGAAACATCAATGCAACACGACCCCGAATT
>JBCCCJ010001359.1:0-2081 GCA_039033615.1 Bacteroidota bacterium | reverse complement strand
GTTCAATAACCAGCAATTGGATTGGCATGACATCAAGCATTTTCGGGGCATGGCCAAGGAGACCATTGACTTTCGAGAACGTGCTGCCACCGATCCCGAATTCAAAGAAATTCACGGGAGCGAACCCTTGTGGGTCAGTACCCTATTTAGCGGAATGCCTGCCTTTCAGACGAGTATGCGGTACTCTGGGGATGTACTCAAACCGCTAACCAGCCTCTTCTGGTTAGGGCTACCTCGTCCGGCAAACTATGTGTTTTTGACCTTTCTGGGCTTTTATTTCTTGCTACTCACCTTACGAGTCAATCCCTGGCTCAGTGGAATAGGGGCTGCGGCCTTTGCCTTGTCGTCCTATTTCTTCATCATCCTCACGGTAGGCCATACTTCGAAGGCGCAAGCCATTGCGTTATTTGCGCCAGTGCTCGCAGGCGTATTGATGACCTATCGGGGAAAGGTCCTGCTGGGAAGTGCGGTGTCAGCCTTTACCTTGGCTTTACAAATTCATTCCAATCACTACCAGATCACCTATTATCTGGCGATCGTTCTGTTGATTCTGGGGATCACTTTCGGGATAGATGCGATTCGCCAAAAGACACTGCCTACTTTTTTCAAGGCCTCCGCGGCCTTGATCATTGCAGCGATGATCGGAGTATTACCCAACATCGGGAAGCTCTGGACCACCAATCAGTACGCCGAATATACCATGCGAGGCAAGGCGGAATTGGCGGAAGACCGCACTGATAAGGAGGACGGTCTGGACAAAGGCTATGCGCTGGAATACAGCTATGGGGTCATGGAAACTTTCACCTTTCTGGTTCCCAATTTCTATGGAGGACCCTCTGTGATTGAGACAGATACCAAATTGCGTCGGAAATTCAATGGGGCAGAACGACTGCCCGCATATTGGGGAGAGCAGCGATATACGGCAGGACCGGTGTACATCGGGGCCATCGTTTGTTTTCTCTTTGTGCTTGGCTTGACCTTGGTTCAGGGACCGATCAAATGGTGGCTTCTGGCAGCAAGCGTCTTGGGGATCATGCTCTCCTGGGGCAACAATTTCTTATTTCTGACCGACCTCTTCTTCTACTATTTCCCGCTCTACAATAAGTTTCGAGCCGTCTCCATGTTCTTGGTGGTGGCCGAAATTACCATGCCCATCCTCGGGATTTTGGGCTTGCAGCAATTCTTGAACCAGGAAGGGCACAGCAAAGATCAAAAACGGAAGGCCCTCTACATCGCTGCTGGAGTGGCTGGAGGTCTTGCCTTGATTTTTGCGTTGTTTGGAGGGGGAATCTTTGATTTCACGAGAGAGGGCGAGCAATTCAATCAGGCCTTGGTTGATTGGCGAAAGAGCCGATTGACGGGCGATGCCTTCCGATCCTTTGGATTCATTTTGGGGGCTGCCGGACTCTTGTGGTTGACATTGGAAGAGCGGATCAAAAGCCCCATTCTCTACGTGGGACTGGGCCTATTGGTCTTGTTAGATATGCTGCCGGTGAGTAGTCGCTACCTGAGCAATGATGATTATTTGAGTGATCGACGCTACGAAGCCATATTTGAGCCTTCTCAAGCCGACCAACTCATTCTTCAGGATACAGACCCCAACTATCGGGTGATCAACCTCGCTGCACAAGATGGGCCGTTCAATGATGCGATCACTTCCTATCATCACAAATCTGTTGGGGGGTATCATGCCGCCAAACTGCGTCGCTATCAAGACGTGATTTCCCGCCATCTTTCTTCGGAGATTCAAGTCCTTTCGCAGAGCCTACAGCAATATCAACAATCGCAAGACTTTGGGACCATTACCCAGTCGCTGGGGCAGATGCAGGTATTCAATATGCTGAATACCCGCTATTTCATCCTCAACCCCAATGGGCAACCGCTGCAAAACCCTGCTGCGATGGGGAATGCATGGTTCGTCAACAACATTCGACGGGTCAATTCACCCGATGAAGAAATCTCTGCCTTGCGAGAGGTCAATTTGCGCAACACTGCCGTCGTCGATGAAGCGATCTACGAAGGTCGGTTTGGAAATCAGATCGAGGGATTCACCCCTCGGGCTGACTCTACTGCGACGATTC
>JBCCCJ010001358.1:0-2082 GCA_039033615.1 Bacteroidota bacterium | reverse complement strand
CTAATAGAAGGGGATACCGATGAATGCCTTGGTCTTGCCAACGTTCCAGCATGAGGAATTGCTTGAGCAGCCGAAACAAATAGGACAACTCGTTGCGCAGCCACTGATCTTGGAAAGACTCTCCCGGAAAAAGGCCTTCGAACAACCAGCCTTTGTCCAACGTGCCCCCGTTTTGCCAGAGCAATTGCAAGAGGTGAGGCAGTCGCTCATTTCGATTGAAATAGGGAGATTCCAAAAAGGCAAGAAAGCGCTTTCCTTCCTCTTTGGTCAGGCTATCCAGGCATTCGACCAATTGATTTTTTTTCACAAAAAGAGAAATAGAAAGATGTTAATAACTGTTTATCAGAAGAATATGATTCATAATTGCTATTTCTGATTCACAAAATACAAAAACTGTCTTTGGGAAGAAAATGGCAAAGCCCTACCATTGTATCGTCGCAAGTCGCCATTGTCCTCACTTCTCAATCACCCAACTTCATGAAACGATTCATCAGCAGCATACTCCTCCTCCATCTTTGCACCTGGCTTTTTGGCCAAACCCCGGTATTGTTCGATATCAATGCCAACACTACCTGGGACGTCGCAGGAAGCCCCTATCAAGTAGCCAATTCCATCACCATTCAACCCGGGATTACTCTGGACATTGAGCCTGGCGTAGAAGTACAACTGGTACCGGGAGGCTATATAACTGTGGAAGGAACCTTGGTGGCCAATGGCACAGCCACTGATTCCATTCGATTCCGCAGTTCAACCGGCAATACCGCGCCGAATTCGTTTGGAGGGATCTGGTGCGCTGCAGGAGGAGAAGCTTCCTTCTATTTTGTTGATGCGCAGGGAGCGGAAAAGTTTTTGGTCGGTAGTCAGCCGGGCTATTTTCTCCTGGAAATGAGCCGGAGCCGGGTTCTCAGCAGTGGGTATATCCTGGAATTTGCTGCTACCGATTTGAGTCAGGTCTTCATTGACTCCTCCTATTTCGAAAATACCGCTTTTCGGATTGAATTGGCGGATACCCTCGACATTCGCTACTCGACCTTCAACAATGTGTCAGGCGGGACGGTCCCAGAGATGTGGTTGGCGGGAACTCCCGATGCGCAACTCTATGCCTGTAATTGGACCAATGGAGGGGGCTTATTTGTGGAGAACGCTCCTCGCACCAATGTGCAGTTCTGCAATTTTGACGCAGCTGATTTTCGAACTTTTCAGGCGCCAGGGCCGCTAGCGGATTTTGTGGAGGTAAATAGCAATTTCTTGGGGAGTACGATCAATGTCAATGGGGCTTTCGTGCTGGGATGCGTGATGGTGGAATGCGATTTGGAAGCGACCAACAGCCAGTTCCTAGACAATTTCATTGACTGGACCGGCTGGGCCAACGGGACCTATTACACCGCAGGTGATTTTTTCAACACCAGTCTGATCAACAATACCTTCCAGGGGAATGGCCAATCCAACTCTCGGGGCGTAGAAATCACTGGACATACAGATACGGTCATCCTGGAAAACAACCAACTCCTGGATTTTGGAACGGGATTGAAACTGACCACCACGGACCCCGGGGATCTCCTCATCTATGACAATTTGATCTGCAATGATTCGGTGAACGTGCTTTCTGTCAATCTAGGCTTCTTCGAACTCTCCGACAATTGCTGGTGCACCGAGGATACCGCCTATGTCAACGATAAGATTCGGGTGCCAATCGGTACCTACAACATTTGGCCCCTGGATTCAGGCTGCATTCAGGATCTGGTCTATCCAGGCGACGTCAACAAAGACCAGATCGCAAACTTGCAGGATCTACTCAGCCTGGGCCTGGTCTATGGCAACACGGGCACGCCTCGAAATGCTCCTACTTTGGATTGGATCGGCCAATATGCTCAGGACTGGTGGCCACCCATCCCCAATGGTCCCAATGGAAAACATGCCGACACCGATGGCAACGGCCTCGTGGACCTCGACGATACCTTGGCGATCAACTTGAATTTTGGCTTGACCTACACCAGCAACAAAACCACCCAAAGCGGGGTGCCGCTCTTCTTTACGGGCTTTCCCGAAAGTCTGGAGGCTGGCGATACCCTGGAAGTAGGG
>JBCCCJ010001357.1:0-2086 GCA_039033615.1 Bacteroidota bacterium | reverse complement strand
CGGCAAATAAATACCCACTGCGCCACCACCGAAATACTTTTGATTCATCAAGTTTTGAGCATTTTTGTGTCCTTGAAAAAGAAGGGCTCCACCGCATATCTGAAGGCCTGAGTCGCCAGCGCGATCAGCATCGCTACTTTATAGTTGGCGCCGTAAATGCCGACCATTTCCAAAGGCGCGAGCAGCTCTTCTCCTAGGAAAGGCTCCGTCCCTTCCCAGCGCTTGGGGAGCATGGTTCGATCCAGGGTTTCGTTCATGATTCCTGCAAAACCCGCTAGCATGATGTAAAAAGCATAATCCAGCATACCTTTCAGGGTACTCCATTCCGGTCGTAAACTCGTAGGCAGATTGCCCCAAAGTGCCATGCCGAGTCGGATGACGGAAGCAATGAAGTTGGAGATGAAGACATATTCAATTCCCAATCTCAGGTGCCAGACAAACAGGAGATTGGCGGCGATGGTGACCAACACATTGGTCATCAAAATGGCCGAAAAGCGAATCACCCGTTCCTCATGGCGCAACTTTGCGAGGGGGAGGGCCGCATTCACATCCAGCACGATGATGCCGACCAGCCACAGAATCATACTTTCCTGCCCTTCGTAGCCCATCCATGCCGCCAGAAAAGGCATCAGCAACCAGGCCAATAGTCCAAATAGAACCGACAAACTGAGCACCCAAAAGAAGGCTTGATTGTATACCTTCTGCGCATCCTTGCTATCCTGAATGAAGCGGAAGAAGGTCGTCTCCATTCCGAAGGTCAGGATCACATTGACAAAGGAGACGTAGGCGTAGAGATTGGTGTAAATGCCGTAGACCGCCTTGGAAAAAATCCCCGTGTACAGAGGCGTAAACACCAGGTTGAGCAAGCGGGAGAGAATGGTACTCGCCCCGTAGATGACCGTCTGTCCAGCTAGTTTCTTGAGAATGCTCATGGGGCAAATATCACAAATCTTTTGCCGACCTGATAGGGAAGCTGAAAATGTATCAGCGTCCCCCTAGCATTCGGTTAGTTGAAAGCAGGGGCTTCTCTGCCATTTTGTCAGTTGTAAGCAAAATATTCGTATATTTGCGCACCCTTTCCTCTCAACCTGTACCAGAAAGGGATAAGGATCAATCTTCCTATGCGTGATAAAATCACCCAACGTACCTTCCGCCCTGAAATGTTGGAGCGGACCATAGATGAAAAGCAGCAAGGGACCGCCTACCAAGGTGCCCAATTGCCGGATGCTTCTGGGCGCAAGGCCTACATTGAGACCTATGGCTGCCAGATGAATTTCTCTGATACTGAGATTGTGGCGTCTATCCTCACTGAGATGAAATACAGTTTCACTTCGGAGATTGATGAGGCGGATCTGGTATTCCTCAATACCTGCAGCATTCGAGACAATGCTGAATCCAAAGTGTGGAATCGCTTGAAGCAGTTTCGGAAAAAGAAAGAAACCAAACCCCACCTCATGGTAGGGGTCTTGGGATGTATGGCAGAGCGCCTCAAATCCAAACTGCTGGAGCAAGAAAAATTGGTGGACATGGTCGTGGGACCGGATGCTTACCGGGAATTGCCTGCCTTGATCGAGGAGGTGGAAACCGGACAAAAGGCCGTCAACGTGCTGCTGTCCCGGGAAGAAACCTACGCGAACATCTCTCCGGTACGCCTCAATACCAATGGAGTGTGTGCGTTCATCACCATCATGCGCGGCTGTGACAACATGTGCAGCTTCTGTGTGGTGCCATTTACCAGGGGGCGGGAACGGAGTCGGGACCCTCACTCCATTGTTGCTGAGGCGCAGGATTTGTATGAGAAAGGCTATCGCGAAGTGACCTTGTTGGGCCAAAATGTAGATTCCTACAAATGGTCGCCTGATGAGAGCTTCAAAGGCAAAGCCCAGATCGACAAAGCTTTGCGGGCCGGAGAAGAAGTTGAACTGATCAATTTTGCCCAATTGCTGGAAATGGTCGCTCAGGTAGCGCCAGATCTGCGGGTGCGCTTTTCGACCTCCCATCCCAAGGACATCACGGACGAGGTCTTGTTCACCATGGCCAAATACCCCAACATCTGTAATTACATCCACCTGCCGGTGCAATCTGG
>JBCCCJ010001356.1:0-2089 GCA_039033615.1 Bacteroidota bacterium | reverse complement strand
GGAGACCCTCATACCTGAATTGATTTTCTCCATCTTCTCCAGCCAATAAGGAAACCAGGAAAATGATTCCCACACTCAGCCAGAGCGCTGCAACTGCTATTCGATAGCGCAACAAACGGAAGAGATTCTCTCGTAGTTCCATAGGGAATAAGTTAATATTAGGTGACGTTACAATTCCTCTTTCCCAATCTCCTCGATCAAGGCATCACTCGGCGATGGAAATCCAGGAACCGCTCGACTGGCTCGGGTCAAAATCATGGTCTGAATGATCGCTAACACCAGTCCTAGAATGGTGGTAAGGCTTGAATAAGAGGTGATCCAAAAGGAATCCACCGTAACAAATCGGATCAAGCCTTGAAAGGCCATCCCGCCCATGATTTGTAGCAACACGAATAAGACCAACCCCCACTTCAACCCAAAGAAACGGAGCCGACTGGCCCAAATTCCTATGATGGCCACTGTCCCAACGACGTTAGCGGGTAAAAAGAGCCAATATCCGATATCTAAACCGGCAAACAGTCCTTCGACGAAAAATGTCTGGAGGCCATATGAAAATGAGAGCATGCCAATTTGGAGCAACATCAGTAGAAAAAATAAGCCTACTTTTACCTCTGGTTCATGTCGCTTGGCTACCTTCCACAAAGTCGCCCAGATATAGGCACTCATGGCCGGAATGAGCAACCCATAGGCCAGGAAGTAGATCCATTGGCTATCCTCGAAGGTACTGAAGCTGAACAGCGATACGATCACTCCGACGAGTCGGGTTAGCAAGAAACTCACCCAAATCAGGGTGATGGCGATGTGATCCTTGAACCATTTTTCCATGCTTCAAGCTAGGCTTTTTCCTGGAATGAGACCTCATTTTTGGTGGATTTCCCAGCTTGCCAATCGGCCAGGTTTTGAAGGCTGGTTTGGGCGATTTGGGTAAGAGCTTCTTTGGTGAAAAAGCCCTGGTGGGCGGTAACCAGCACATTGGGGAAGGTCATCAGCCGCATGATCAGATCGTCTTGGATGATGGTTTCGGAGAAGTCGGAGAAAAACAACTGTTCCTCCTGTTCATATACGTCTATGCCCAGATAGCCCAACTTCTGGTGTTTGAGGGCAGAAATGGCCTGTTGGGTGTCGATCAACTGTCCCCGGCTGGTGTTGATGAGCATGACCCCATCCTTCATTTGGGAAAAGGCGGCTTCATTGATCAGGTAGCGAGTCTCCGGGGTCAAAGGACAATGCAACGAGATGATGTCGGATTGGGCGTACAACTCCGACAACTCCACATAGGTCGCCCCCAATGCTTTGGCAGCTTCAGAAGGGTAGGGGTCGTACGCCAAAACCCGGCATCCAAAGCCCCGCATGATTTGGATGAACACCCGACCGATGGTTCCCGTGCCAATCACCCCGACGGTTTTGGCGTTCAGGTCGAAGCCCGTCAACCGCTCCAGCGAAAAATTCCCTTCCCGGACTCGGTTGAACGCTTTGTGCGTTTTACGAGACAACGTCAGGATCAGAGCCACGGCATGTTCTGCCACGGCATAGGGCGAATAGGCCGGCACTCGATATACTTTCAGGCCGAGCGAATTGGCCGCCTTCAGGTCCACATTGTTGAAGCCCGCACAGCGCAGCAGCAACACCTTCACCCCAAGTCCCGCCAAAGCGGTCAGCACGTCCGCTTTCAGGTCATCATTGACAAAAGCACAGATTGCTTCCGCGCCTTCGGCCAATTTGTAGGTGTCGAGATTGAGCTTAGGCTCATAGAAATGCAGTTCGTAGCCAAAGTCGGAATTGGCCGCCTCAAAATAGGTCTGATCATAAGGCTTGGTACTGAAAAATGCAATGGAATTCATGGTTATCAGGGATCAAGGAACAGGGGTCAGGGTTCAAAATTGTAGTGCCGAATTGCATTCGGCTGAGAGCTCTTTTCACCACGAAAAAAAGGCCTCATTAATTTCCCCAATCTGGTACTTATACACAAGTTTGATGACGAGGATTCTTCTGAAAAGAACTCGGTCGGAACCCACTAAGTGATACTGAAAAAATAACTTGGACCTTTTCACTCGTTCTTTCTTCCCATCTCTTCGTCAAAAAAAGCCTC
>JBCCCJ010001355.1:0-2091 GCA_039033615.1 Bacteroidota bacterium | reverse complement strand
GCCAATGGGGAGAAAAATGGACAAAAAGAGATAGCCTTTTCTCAGCGCTTGGTCGGTACCAGCTCGAAAAATTTTGGGATAGCCCTCTCCCATGATGAATCCCACCATGGCGGCAAATCCTGCCATCGATACGCTGCCCCAAAGGATCGATTTTTCTGGTTGCAGGACTTCTCCGAGGTACCCAAAAACCAGCATCCACACACTCGCTACCAACAATCGGAAAAACATCCCCCGTTTGGCCCCAATGGGTTTGAGCAGATAGTAAAAAGAAACTGCCATCAAAGGCACCGTCAAAAACCAGTCAAAGAATCGAAATTCTACGGGATCCGTCATGGTCGTGATCCAGTAACTCCTTCTGTAGAAAGAATTCAAGGCTGCTACCAATGGAACAAAGGTGGCTATGAGGACGGGAATTTTCCAAGTTTGAGAGAGGTGTCTCAATTGAAAGAACAAAAACAGAGCGGTAAGCAATAAGGCAAGGGAAGAGAAAAAGAAGGAGGCTCCGACGAAATCTCCGATTTGTAGGAAGGAATCGACGTTACGTTCGACATCTACTTTGGTTTCCATGCAGAATGGTCATGAATAAAACTTGATATAGAGATACCAGGATGTGTAGAGGAATGCCTTCTTTGGAGAAGAATGTTACTCTGAAACAATCTTGAAGTTGTTTCAAATGGAGAGAATGTTCTTGAACCAAAGAGATGTCAAAAAGTGAGCCAAGTGATTCGCTTTTGAGCAAGCTAGGCGAGTGTTACAAAAAGTTAACAGCTTCCCCCCACCGATCAAGGCTCAGAAAAGGGAGCGGAGGAAGCGCCAATTTGGTGCAGTCAACCTGCTAAAAGAGATGTTCTCATGGAGCCACCTGCGCTCCCCCATCCGCCTTTCCAGGAGTAGCCTGCTTCTTCGATATCAAAAAAAGTAAGACACGAAAAGCCGCCATGCCATTGGGGGCTGTTGTCGCTTTTTGAGGACAATCTGTCCATCGGATTGATTTTACAGCCAAATCCCCGGACGGAGAGCAACCACTGGATAGCTGAAATAGGCACCACGCAGGTGGCGCTGTCAGGCCGATATGGGTGAATGCTGCCAGCAAAGAGGTCGTTTTCGCGCCATACTTCATCTTGGATGAGTGGCCATTCATGTATCCCAACCGCCCCCTGCGCCCATAGGCTGCTGATTCCGGCAAGGAGGAGAAGCGGAGAGAGAAAGCTCTTCATCGGACTTTTTGGGTAAGCTGGCAAAAAGTCGGGGGGGAAGGGCGTGGGAAGTGGGGGTCAGGTAGCTTCGATCGCTTGTTGGAGTGCTTGAAACTTTTCTTCAGGAATGGGGGGTAATTTGTCAACCGAAGGCACGTTCAAAGCAGCAAGGTTGATCCATTTTTTGGCTGCTTCTTTGTTTTCTAGGGTGTGGTAACTCAATGCCAAGTACCAAGCGGTCTGGGCTTTGAGTCCTTCATCGCCTAACTCATACGCGCGGAGGAGGTTGGGGATCGCGGCTTGGAGAGAGGCCGATTTTCCGCTTTGACGGTATGTTTCCAGGTGGTACAGGCCTCGCCAAAGGGCGGCTAGGGGAAACTCGCTTTGGGTGAGATTGGTATCCTGGGCTTTTTGTAGCGCCTCGTCTAATTGGTCTTTCCGAAACGCCATCCAAGAGAGCCGGAGCTTAGCATAGGAGCCTGCGCTCAAGTAATTACGGGGGTATTGTAGCTCAGGCCATATTTGGGCAAAACTGGTATCTGCTGCTGGGGAAAAGGGCCACCAGCGGTTCCAACCTGCAAGTAACAGAAAGGCTACGCCTGCTGCTACACTCAGACCAAGCCATAGATTTCGGGACGAAGGCTGCTTTTGTTGGGCTTCGACCTTCGCAAACAGGGGAGCCACTGCCGCCCGACGGACCGCTGAGATGGCCTGCCAGTGATCGGCCACGGCCTGAATCAGGGCAGGGTCTCGTTCCATTTTGGCCTCAAAATCCTGACGCTCCATCTGACTCATCTGCCCCAGGAGGTATTGGTCCATTAGATCGGTTAATCGTTCTTCGTTCATCTCAAGGGGCTTATTTCGGTTGACCGGAAATCTTTTTGAGGCGCTGTAT
>JBCCCJ010001354.1:0-2093 GCA_039033615.1 Bacteroidota bacterium | reverse complement strand
GCCTACTTCGTCCAGATGCGCGTGTCCGAGATTTTCGGCGTTGATATCCACCCGGCGGCCCCCAATTTCTCGAAATGGGCGAGGCTCTTTTTGAAGTATTCCAAGGCCAGCTCATAATTGCCCTGTTGGGTGTGGATCCCGCCAAGGTTGAGCAACATGCCCGCTGCTTCCTTCTGGTCTCCCAGTGAATCACTCAAGGCCAGATTTTGATGAAAGTAGCTCAACGCCTGTTTATAGTCGCCTTTGAGGTAATACATGATGCCGAGCTTGCCAAAGACTTTGGAGAGCCCCTTTGGATCTTTTACCTCTCGCCAAATGTTGATCGCCTGCTGATAGAGTCCTTCTGCCTGCTCATAGTTGCCTTTCTGAGCGCGGTAGCGACCCTGATGCCCCAGCGCTTTGGCCATCGCCTGCCGATCTCCATGTGTCTCCCCGAAGGCATACAACTCGTTGGCGAGCAAGCGCGCACTATCGGGTTTTCGCTCTTGGTAAAAGAATGCCAGGGCATCTAGGGCCTCTGCTCGATCACCAGCCTCTGCTTGTTCATCTGTACTTACCCGGTATAGGGAGTCTAGATTCACTTGCGCAACCAATGGGCTCATCAGCCCCCAGAAAAGCCAACAGAAAGAAAGGCATTTGTTCATCACAAAAGGGAATATGAATCAGTAGTGCGTATAGACAGAATTACTCAACCCCTCTTTGATCTTATCCTTCAACTGATGCGCCCAAAAGGGTTTAGAAAGATAGGAAATTCCTGCTTCCCAGCGTACGGACTCTTTTGGTACAGTTGCAGAAAGGATGAGTATGGGTATGTTCAAAAACGAAGCGACAAGCGGGAGTACACCATACGGTTCCATGATGCCACCTGAGTCGCAACTCATCAGGAGTAGGTCGGGACGAAAATGATGGAAACTTGCCAGCGAAAAAGAGTGATCGGTGGTCCATACTGCCATTTCGTAGCCCCACTCTCGCATCAAGATGGACAAGTGCCAAGCTGCGAGGCGGTCATCTTCTACCACAAGGATTTTTCGGGAGCGGGGCATACCTACTTGTATTCAATACATGGTTGATTCGCGGGGTATCTCTGGGGCTAATGGTTCAGGCATACGCTTCCGTTTGGCCCTGAGCCATCTCAAGACCAGTTCCGTGATCAGCAGGGGAAGCGTCCACGAAACCCAAAGCCGATGAGACCCGCTGTCCAAAAAGGGGATCGCTTCCCGCAGAAAGGTCATTTCGCTCAAGGCCCGGAATATCACGAAGGCGAAGGTGATCACATAGCTCCTGATCATCCAGGTTCGATGTCGGGAAATATCTCTTCTCCGGATAGAGAAGTAGGCCATGGCGGTACTGCCTATCCATACCGCTGCGAGAACCTGAAGGGCAAACGCCCAGGCAAAACTTTCTCTCAAGCCACTGGTCCATGCGAGATAGGTGGCAGAAAGAGCGCCCAGCACGATGGCGATCACATATCCCTTTCCCAATAGGCGGTGAACCCTCAGGTATTTCTCGCGAAATCCTTTCCAGAATTGAAAAGGGCCAAGTACCAGAGCCAGGAGGCCACCCACAATATGCCCTAGCAACGACCACTTATCCTCCCACCACCAGCCCAACGCCTCTTGCGTACCTGCAAAGTAGGGGAGAGCGTCTTGGATGATAAATCGGCTGGCTACCGCGATGAGCAGCATCCAGCCCCCAATCGTCAAGAGCTGGTTGGCATGGGAAGCAGGAGAAGAAAGGCTGGATGGCTTCATATTGAGTGGGGCATGAAGAAGAAAGCGGTTGCAAAGGGGCAATACGGAGGAACTATGCGTTGTTCTTCACGGGCTGAGGACCATCCCATTCGGCAAGCCCCATGTCTTTGAGAAACTGCACACGTACGGGCTCAATGACCTCTTGAAAAGCAGAGATTCCTAAGTCCACGCCGACGATGCTCCGCAAGGGGCGGCTACCAGGAGCCATGTCAATCAGTTTTTCAAAGCACCGCACCACATCCATAGGGTTCGTGGGTGCCTTGGGGTCGTCATAGGCACCCCGCACTTGGCTGATGAATCCCTCCATAAAAGGCCCCAAGTGAGGGTAGGCAGCCATCAGTT
>JBCCCJ010001353.1:0-2097 GCA_039033615.1 Bacteroidota bacterium | reverse complement strand
GACACCAAGCTTGGATGAAAGAAGTGGAAAAGGTATTCAGAAAATGTCTAGGAGTATGTTTTTGAGTATCACTTAGACAATAAAAAACAAAAATGAATTCAAGAAATGTCCAGTGGTGTGCACAGCACCTCTAGCGCCCCTACCACATCCCCATCACGGATCATCTCCTGCGCCAATTGATGCAGCGCGATTTTGCCCGCCGATTTGGCTCTGCGAACCGAAGGCTGCTGATGGCGGGCAGCGATGGCTTCCTCTGACGGCATCGTCCCCAAATTTCCCAGGCGTCCCAGATCATTGCCCGTCAGGACCGGACTCAAGCGAACCGAAGCAGGGAGGGAATCCACTCCGATGCCCAGGCTTTTCAAGGGCTTGGGAATCTGGAAGAGGGCATCGCCATTGGCCCGGCAATACCAACTGCCGCCCATCCGAGCCACCAGATCCAGGTCCGCGGAATCCAGGCGGTAATCCTCACCCAAATACGCTTGTTGAATGTGCATCAGCACCACTCGAGCCACAACCAACACCCCCGCTCCGCCTTCTTGCCCTAATTCGATCAGGTCATCCACCACACATTCGAAGGCCACCGGAGATTCCCCAACCCGGGGAGGCCGCACTTTTTGAGAAGCAATTTGGGAAAAGCCCGCCTTTTCGAATTCGTTGACTCCTTTAGGATACTCCGCACTCGCCAGCGACATCTGCTCCACCATGGGGTAGTTGACGATATTGATGACCGTTTCTGGCACCTCTTTGAGGTTGTCGTAGGTGTGCTTGGTGGTATTATCCCGGCCCCGACGTGCGGGAGAAAAGACCATCACCGCCGGATTCGTGCTGAAGACATTGAAATAGCTGAACGGGCTCAGATTTACTTGGCCTTCGGCGTCGATGGTGCTGGCAAAGCAGATGGGCCGCGGCGCAACCGCCGCCAGCAAATATTGGTGCATCGCCCCCGTACTGAGGTCCGAAGGCTGAATGCTGATCACAGGAGGATTATTCATGGGCGAACCAGGATTGGTAGTAGGTACCATCGTCCAATTTCAAGGCTTCTTCCGTCAATTGAAGCGGACGAAAAGTATCGATCATCACCGCAAGTTCATGGGTTTCTTTCTTGCCGATGCTTCGCTCGTAAGCACCTGGATGAGGACCGTGGGGAATTCCGCCAGGATGCAGGGTCATATAGCCCTGGTCGATGTCGTTCCGACTCATGAAATCTCCATCGACGTAGTAGAGCATTTCGTCGGAGTCGATGTTGGAGTGATTGTAAGGAGCAGGAATGGCCTGGGGGTGATAGTCATACAGCCTTGGACAGAAGGAACAAATCACAAAGGCCGAAGTCTCGAAGGTCTGGTGAACCGGGGGCGGCTGATGTACCCGCCCGGTGATCGGCTCGAAATTGTGGATGGAAAAACCGTAAGGGAAATTGTATCCATCCCAACCGACCACATCAAAGGGATGAGTCGCATACACCAATTCATGTAGACAATTCTGTTTCTTGACCTTCATCACAAATTCTCCCTCCTCATCGTGGGTCTCCAATTCCTCCGGCAATTTGTAGTCCCGTTCGCAGAAGGGAGCATGCTCCAACAACTGTCCAAACCAGTTCCGGTAGCGCTTAGGCGTATAAATCGGATGGAAGGACTCCGCATACAGCAGGCGATTATCCTCCGTATCAAAGTCAATCTGATAGATCATTCCCCGGGGAATGATGAGATAGTCACCATATTCGAAGCGGATGTTTCCCAGCAAGGTTCGCAGAGTTCCCGTGCCTTTGTGGATGAAAAGCATCTCATCCGCGTCGGCGTTTTTGTAGAAATACTCCATCGCTCAAGAGGCATTCGCGGATGTACGCGCTGAGAGACAAATCCGCTTCGGAAGCACGTTTTTCCAGCTGAGCACGTTCCTGATCGGTCAGACGCACACAAACGGGCGCACGCCGCGCTTTGGGCGATTTGGTGTTTTCTTTTGTCATGGAAATAATCAGTAGTGCGGGATCACGGGCCGCCGTCAAAGCAGCCCGGTTCCGGCATGAATTGATAAAAAAGAACGAGAAATCAGGGGACAACCACGATCAAGGTGATGCCGGTTTCATCCCCATACTTG
>JBCCCJ010001352.1:0-2097 GCA_039033615.1 Bacteroidota bacterium | reverse complement strand
GCCGATTTTTCTGGCTCAATAGGGGCAGCGCAGTGCTACAAAGAAACAGCGCAATTAATAAGCGTCTCATGGTTGAATGTATAAAGAGTGGGAAATCAGGCTTGCTTGGCTGGTGCGTACCTGCCCAACATACATGCCTGTTGCCAACTGATGCAGCGGAACTTTCTGCTCGGTTTGGGTCAGGGAGTGGGTAAGGACTGCTCTCCCCACCCCATCAAACACTGAGAAAGTAGCTGGCAACAAATCCGCTGGAACTTCAATTTGTACGTAGTCTTGGGCTGGTTGAGGAAAAAATCTCACCTCCTGATGTCTTGGGCCTGCTGAGCGATATTGGAAACAACTGGAAATAGAAATGGCATGATTGTCGCTCACGGTGGTGCCATTCCAGGTCGAACTGACACTCAACGTTACATTTGAGTACTGATATGCCCAGGGAGCAATGTTCGTAACGGTCGCATGTTCATTATTGCTGCCAGAAAATTGCACCGTCCAACCAGATGGAATCGTCCAGTTCAAGCTAGCTCCTGCTACCGTATTGGCCGTATAAGTAGGCAAAAAACCATCGTAGCAGAAAGAGGAAGGCCCGGAAATGGTTGCACAATGAGTAGTGGGAGAGCTACCTACCCCCACTGCTGCCCAGGCTCGCTGACAAGCAAATTCCTCCAGCGAACAAGGCCCATAGAGGCTGCGGGCTGCTTGGATCCAAGCAGATCGGGCATCGCTAAATTGAGAGTTGGTCTGTAAATGGTACCGCAAGGCTCGAAAGGCAATTTTGGCGGCCTTGTCTATGCCTACGGCTGGAACCACTATGCCCCCATTCTGAGAGCCTCCTTCCGCCAATAGGTAAAAACATAAGCTAACAATCGTACTGTTTTGATGAATCCCGCAATTATTATTGGTAACAGGATCTGGGGTTGGACAACTTGCAGGAGATGGATTGAAATAGTCTCCCCCCCACACCACATTCGGATTCCCAGTGCTGCGGGGATCTTGGATGTTTCGAAGAATGATGCCTGCCTTTTCGCCTATGGTCCAATTCCAGCCAGTTCCATACAGACCATACCTCTCAGCTAAGGTGCCGAAGATATCCGAATACCCTTCTCCAATCGCCCCTGGTTCTCTGGTATTGTCTAGGTCCGCGGTGAACCTATCCACTCCATGCATCCATTCATGTCCCACAATGTCCAGGGTCGCTTCAGAATTGCCAAGCCCATTTACACCGATACTAATATAATTGAGGCCGCTATATAATGAAATTGGAGCATTGTAATAGACTTTAGTCCACAAGGTAGAATTATTCAATCCCCGCCAAGAATGCTCGGTAAGGAGATAATCAAATATTTGCTGCGCTGCCCAAAGGGAAGTGGTTGCGATACGATGATTGTTGCCCCAATTGGCATTGGAATTCGTCGGAGCTGGCTGGTTTGTTACCTTCAGACTCTCAATTTTCCGGTTACAATCTTGTAACGTGTAATCACTACCATTTTGCTGAACGGTAAAATTGCGAGTGCCATCATATAGGGTGTTGCAGGTACCGGTTACAACATTGCAGTTACGACTCATTTCTCGCTTTTGCCAAAGGGTTCCCGTCTGAGCGTCAACTTGTACCAGCCAAGTTTGATGTGGGTTCAGGGCATAGATTTGCATCTCCCACACGAGTCGGTGGACTTCCTGTACGTTCTGCTCTCCGATGGATTTGTAGGTACGAACGATTTTCAGCTCTCCCTCGGGATCATGACTCGCAGCAGGGTCATCTAGTTGGTGCTGGAGAAGTTCTTCCAGTTCTTCGCTTTCCCAAGCATAAGTAATCGCATTGATTTCACGGATAGCTACTTGAATCGCTTCGGTTTCTTCCACCAAAGACTGTTGATCTACCGCTATTGCTAGGTTGGATGCCCACTTGCCATGGGCCAGAAAGATTCTCTCTTTTTCATCGAGATGGACGGTTATCTCGCTTCCCTCAACGGGAACCCCAGCATACGTTTGCTGATATCGGAGGTGAGTGATCCCGAGATCATCCGTTTCGGATTTGATCAATACGGCTTCATCTAAGGCGGAGAGGAAATGGGCTGGCGCGAATTCATACCAAAACTCTTC
>JBCCCJ010001351.1:0-2098 GCA_039033615.1 Bacteroidota bacterium | reverse complement strand
CGGCCCAGCATTTGTTGCTGGATGAACAATCCGCTTTGGTGGAGTATTTTTTGGGCCGCAACCATCTCCACACCTTCACGGTATATCAGGGGGAAGTTGCCTGGTATCGGACGGCCCTCCAACCGGACTTGGTTGGGCAGATAGAGACCTTTCGAGAGGCATTAGCGCCGGCTCATTGGCAAGTGAGTGGCTCTGCCTTGGGGGACAGCCTGGGAATGGAATTGTACCAACAACTGTGGCTTCCCCTTCAAACATGGACGCCCGCTCCACAGCAACTCATCCTGGTACCCGACGAATACCTCGCTTATCTTCCCTTCGATGCATTGTTGGAACAGGCGCCAACTCAACCGGGGTATTATCCGGATTATGCCTTTCTGGGGCGGAAATATCATGTTTCTTATGCCTATTCCGCTACCTGGTTGTATGAAGTCCAGAGGATCCAACGTCTGGCCAATCAGCCCCAGCAGTGGGTAGGTATGGCTCCCACCTCCTTCCCTCGTTTAGGGGATTTGCCTTTCAGCCGGAACGAAATCGAGGGCATTCATGATCGTTACGGGGGCAAGGCTTTGGTAGGCAGCAAGGCGAAGCGGGAAGCCTTTGTGAAGTGGGCCCCAGAAACCAGGCTGTTGCACCTTTCTACCCATGCCGGATTACATGATTCCACGCCTGAATTGTCAGCAATCTATTTTGCAGAAGGAGACTCGGTGAGCTTACAGGAAATTGCCTCCATGCAAATTCCTGCAGATTTGGTGGTCTTGAGCGCCTGCGAAACGGGCATCGGAGAATTGAAATCGGGAGAAGGATTACTCAGCTTAGGTCGAGCATTTTCTCAGGCAGGCGCTAAGAGCCTCCTGACCACCCTGTGGCAAGTGAACGATGCTACCACCGAGCAAGTGATGAAACGCTTCTATGCTGCGCTGAGCGAAGGAAAAAGCAAAGCTACTGCCCTTCACTTGGCAAAAATGGAGCAGTTGAGCTTGAATGATCCGATTCTGTCCCATCCCTATTTTTGGGCAGGCTATTCGATGTGGGGCGAACGGACTGGGCTGACCATCACGCCCCAGGATGCCTCTCCTTTCTGGCTGATCGGAGGGATCGTCCTCATTCTGCTCTTTGTTGGAGGGGGAATCTACCGCCAAGCCACCAAAGCATAGACAGGCTGATTGTCAGGAGAATTTGCCTCCCATCCCTCTTGAAATACAAATGGCAGTCGCATTGCGACTGCCACCTGCTGGTAGGTTTTTCGGCGTACTCCCACAAGGCCTTCCGGCAACGGAAGAATCAGCGAGCTTACCTTCCTATAAATCCTGGCAATCCTGCGGACGAGGCGTACCATTCAACAACAGGAGAGACTCTCCACACTCATTGAGCCGAGCTTTGGCGATGGTTTTGGTGATAGAGCCAAACAGTCCCAAGACCTCAGTATTTTCCGGTCCGTCGATGTTGGTGTACTCAGAACGAACGGTGTTGAAGTCTTCGATGGTGGGGTCATTCGCCTGGCGATAGCTCGTGAGATTTTTGTCCATGGTCGTCACCTCAAAGCGAAACACATCTGGCAACAGATCGGTGCGCTCGTTACACTTGGTGAAGTTGTTCACATTATAGGTGTATACGTTGGAGGGGTCCGGTTGAATGGCGTTGAAAAGCCGCCCGATGATCTCCTTTTCCCGGAATTGGTAACAAAGGCCCGGAGAATTACAGCGGACATCACTGGTAAAGAGCGGAGTAGGACCATAAACGGCCGTTTTTTCGACCCCATTGTCAGTATAGTCCAAATACGCCCGAATCTCAAAAGCGCCAGCACCAGCTCCGGCAGAGAACTCGGTTTTGTATTCCCGCACCAGATCGACCTGTCGCAAGCAGCGCTCTCTACCTGGCCCCGGGGTAAAAGTAGGCCGTTGAAAGCTGACATTCTCAGGAATGGTGGTGGTACTGGTCAGGCTGAAAACGTCATCGCCCGGTTGCTGCACCCGCAACTCGTAGGATTGACCCGCCTGCAAGGCCAGGGTGCCTTCCGTCTCGAATTTGTAGAGGGTGGTATAGGGGTAAAAAGTCCCGTCGTAACCCAAATTCAGATCGAGAATAAGGATCTGGTCAT
>JBCCCJ010001350.1:0-2104 GCA_039033615.1 Bacteroidota bacterium | reverse complement strand
TGCCATCGCAATCATGACCCGCTGCTTTTGTCCCCCAGACAATTGATGTGGATAGGAGCGATAGAGTTCTTCCACTCGGGGCAACTGGACCTTACGAAACCAATCTAAGGTCAAGGTTTTGGCATCTCCTTTGCTGAGGTTTTGATGCAAGCGCAGCACTTCAGCCACCTGATCTCCGCATCTATGGACCGGATTCAATGAAGTCATGGGCTCCTGAAAAATCATCCCCATCGACTTGCCTCTGATTCCCTGCATCTGCCGTTCCGAGGCCCTTCGCAGGTCTATTTCCTCGGTTCCGCGTCTCAGCACCAACTCCCCGGATTCCAAGGTTCCGGCCTTGGGCAGCAGACCCATGATGGAAAGGGCAGTCATGGACTTGCCGCTCCCGGATTCTCCTACAATTCCCAGGGTTTGCCCAGCCTTCACTTGAAAACTCAATTCTTTGACTGCATAGGTTTTGTTCTCCCCTTTGCCGAAAACAGCAGAGAGTTGATGGATCTGAAGGACAGGATCAGGGGTGGACATGCAGGGTTTATTTGGAAACGAAGATAGGATAATTCCCCAATATGAACTCCGCATTCCCTCTCCTCGTACAAAGAATAAATTCAATGAAATGGACGGAGATTTTCGGGTGTTGTTGAAAAAAGCGTGGCCAGTCGTGGGGCTTGTGATCGTCCTTTGGGGCATCCATCTGTTTCAATGGATGACAGATGGCGGATTGACTTTTTTGGGGGTGTATCCGCGGAAAGTCTCTGGCTTGATCGGCATTCTGACCGCTCCCTTGATTCATGGTTCTTGGGGGCACCTGGCTTCGAATAGCGTTCCACTGTTGGTATTGGGCGCAACGCTTTCAGTTTTCTTTCCCAAAATCGCTGGTCGGGTATGGCTGGTTTCCTGGTTGGCCACAGGCTTGTGGGTATGGATCGCCGCCCGTAATTCTTATCACATCGGGGCCAGTGGGGTCGTTTTTGCCCTGGCCTTCTTTCTGTTTTTCCAGGGGATCTTCAACCGGAATGTCAAAACGCTCACCATCTCTTTGATCGTTGCCTTCCTATATGGAGGCTTGGTATGGCAGGTGCTTCCGATCCAGGAAGGGGTTTCTTGGGAATCTCACCTATTTGGTGGCGTAGCCGGGGTCATCCTGGCCTGGTTCTTTCGCAAATCTGGTCCCAAGAAAAAGACCTACGGTTGGGAAACGGAAGAAGAACGTCCAGAAGACCGCTATGATTCCTGGAATTATAAGGAAATGTTTCCCCCACCAGAGGGCTTCGGCTACCCAGAGGAATAGGAATAAAAAAAACCGGATCCCAAACAATCCGGCTTGTTTCATTTAGTCTTGCTACTCGACATAAATGAATCAATATTTTGGAAATGCCAGAATCGGCACTTTCGTATTTCGTGTCATCCTGCGTGTTAAGCTTTCATCTCTGCGGAACAAATTCCGCCAGTTGAATTTCTTACGATTGATCATCGCAACAAGTTGCGAATTATTCAGGGTAACAAATTTTTGGATCCCACTCAGCGCGTCAGAGTGGTCAAAGAATTTGTAGTACACTTTGGGGTAATCCAGGGTATCGGAGATGGTTCTTTCCAGTGTTCTGAGGTAACTCTCCTTCTTATTTTCCTCCAATTCCGCGTTTACGTGAGCAATCGACAGCTTTGCATCAAATACACTGGCCATCAGTTTGACTTGCCGGATCACATTGGGATCATAGTCTGTCAAATCTACGGCATAGGTGATGTGATCAATCTCCGCAAATGGTCCCTGATCAGGTACCACGAAGATCGGCCTACGAATTGCACCGATGATTCGGAAGGCCAGTGGACCTAAAAACGCATTTCGCAGACCAGGCATGGCATATTTCCCTACCATCACAAATTCAAAAGCAGATGCCTGACAAGCATCGACCAAGGCCTGAATAGACCTACTGGGGGAAAATGTGAACTCAAAGCCGATATGGGCCGCAGTCAAGCGATCCAATAACTTCAGGTATTTTTCGGCAAGAATGGGGGATTTCATCTGCTCAGCAAGGCCATAGCATTCGCTGCCTTCCATAGAGATCTGAGCATCTGTCTTTTTGAGGATTTTTCGACTTCCAGCCTG
>JBCCCJ010001349.1:0-2118 GCA_039033615.1 Bacteroidota bacterium | reverse complement strand
CGAGAGCATGAAGTCAAAACTGGTACCTGCAAAGTCATCCGTGGAAAGGGTAGAACCCACCTTGATATTCTGGGGATCGTTGCCCTTGATCATCATGTCTGACTTGCAGATGGCATAAGTTTCGTCGTTGATTTCTTTGCCGTAGAGATAGACGTCCCCGCTGGCTTGGATGGCCCCTGCTTCATCCTTGATGAAATTTTGAGATTCTGTCAACATCCCCCCGGACCCACAGGCTGGATCATAAATGGTCATGACTGGGGGCAGTTGGTCTTTGATCGGTTCAAAAATGAGGTGGGTCATCAGGTCAATCACCTCGCGCGGGGTGAAGTGCTCTCCGGCTTCTTCGTTGTTCTCTTCGTTGAATTTGCGGATCAGTTCTTCGAAGACGTATCCCATGCCCAGATTAGAGAGGCCGGGCAGTTTGCGACCGTCGGGATCTTCTTTGTCAAAAGGAGTGAGGTTGAGGTAGGGCGAGGTGAATTTTTCTAACACGCTCAACAGTACGTCTTTGTTGGCCATGTGCCGCACCTGCGCCTTCAACTTGAATTTGTCAATGATCTCCTTGACGTTGGGGCTGAAGCCATTGAGGTAATCTTCCACATTGGCTTGGAGAATTTGCTGACTATTGGTGACGGTATCGTGTAAGCCTTGTAGCGTCCAGCTACTGACATTGTAGAAGACATAGCCACTGGCTTGTTGGAGCCCGTTCTGATCCAGGTCTGCTTCTGTGAGACCCAACTCTTTCTTCTGGAAAGCGAGTTCTTCCAAAACGGCTTCCTTGCTGGGCTCAAGCAAAGCATCGAGGCGACGCAGCACCACCATCGGCAGGATGACGTCGCGGTATTTGCCGCGCACATATACGTCACGCAGGCAATCATCCGCCACCGACCAAATAAAAGAGATCAGGCGATTGTGTACGGTTTTGTCCATAAAGGCTGTGAGGAGGGAATCAAAGGAAACTCAAATATAGGCAATTGTTCATATTTTTGTTGGACGAAGAGGGAAAGGGGTGTATCCCAACATGTCTCAAGCCCTCACATGAAGCCATTCATTTTTTGCCACGAATGCACGAATTTCCCCTCCCAGATCCTTCATTCGTTGAAATTCGCTGCGCAATTGGTAACGGATGCTTTTGAAGGCGAATCGCACCAATTTAAATCACCAACTTCTGCCCTGAATTCGTTAGATGGTTCGGCAAGCTCACCACGGGTCCGTGGCTTATTTTGTCGCCTTACCGACTCAAAGAAAATCAATGCATGCGAAAAACGACAGAATGGGATACACCCGGAGGGAAAGGGGGGTACGTCAGATGCCACAACTCCTTTGGTTGAGTCAGTTGGAGATGGCAGTCGCGATGCGCCTGCTGATGAGAATCATCTAGCGCCCTTGCAACAGAGGGGAGCATTCCTATCGGACTACAGGTTTCTGAAAATCTCATGGCTCAAAACAACCGAAGCGCCATAGCGATTCGCAGTTCGGTAGAAAGAGATGTCCTCCTGAAAAAAGCAGGCGCATCGTGACTGCCACCTACTGGGATATTCTGTTTCTGGGGACATCTGACGTACCCCCGGGAGAAAGGAAGGCCCCAAAAACCAAAAATCCCCGAAAGTCATTGACTTTCAGGGATTTGATGCTCTTTTGAGCGGTCCGGACGGGACTCGAACCCGCGACCCCATGCGTGACAGGCATGTATTCTAACCAACTGAACTACCGGACCGTTTTGCAAAGAACAACTACTGTTTTTCTCAGTAGCGGATGCAAAGATAGGGGCTTATGGGGAAGGAGCAAACTTTTTGTAGAAAAAAACTGACAAAATTTCTTTCCCAACAAAAGCCCTATCTTTGGGTTCTGGCAAAAGAGGTAAAAAAGTGCCTCTTAACCCTTCAAATACGCATCTTATGGCCAGCAGACCCATTGCTGAAATAGAACAGGAAATTGTGGAGGAATTCGAATTCCTCGAAGATTGGATGGACAAATACCAACACCTCATCGACCTGGGGAAGGAATTGCCTACCCTGGAAGAGGGGCACAAAACGGAGGACAACATCGTCCGGGGCTGCCAATCCAAAGTGTGGTTGGCCGCTTCTGATCAGGCGGGCAGCGTACACTTCGAGGCGG
>JBCCCJ010001348.1:0-2129 GCA_039033615.1 Bacteroidota bacterium | reverse complement strand
GTAGAAAGCGAAGCTGCCGGAAACCATGCCGCACTATCGGGATGATAGATTTCGCAGGTCGTCAGATAATTCATCAATACCCTGCCATCCAACAATTTTACGGCTGAAACAAAGGAAGTATTGATCGACAGCGAACCAGTAGAAGACCAGGTCTCGCTAGCCGGATCGAACAACTCACAGGTATTGGTTTCGGCATTTCCGTCTGATCCCCCAATCGCCAATACTTGTCCATTGTCTAATATGGCGGAAGCAAATTGAGACCGGGGTTGCTGCATGGATTCTGTGGCTTTCCACTGACCCGTGCTGGGATCATATAGTTCCGCAGAGGCCAACACGCCCCCGTTTTGACCGCCAAAGGCCAGGACTTGACCACTTTGGAGTACTTGAGATTGATGGGTGGACCGAAGGGTGTTGAGTGCGCCAGTGGTCTGAACCAATTGCGCAGGAGAAGTTGCGAACCACAGCCCGAAAAGGAGGAAGAGTACGTGTGATTTCATGTGAAGAGATTAGGGAGGTGAAAGAATGAATAAATCAAAAAAAAGACCCGTCTTCCAAACGATGGCAAACGGGTAAAGTTTTCACAAAAAAAGGAGCCTAGAGACTCAGTTTTTTGAATATCCCTTCTGGGATGGATCGGATGACGAGCATGATATAGCGCCACATCCACAGGGTGTAGAGAACATTTTTTCGTTTGCGAATTGCTTTCAGGATGTCCTCGGCGACTTGCTCCGGTTGAGCAGTGATGGGACCGGGCAAGTCCATTCCTTCCGTCATCGCAGTAGCCACAAAACCAGGTTTGACAGTCAATACGTGGACGCCATGCTTGGCAAGGCGATTTCTCAGGCCCGATAAATAGGCCGTAAAGCCAGCTTTGGCACTGCCGTAGTAATAGTTGCTGCCTCTTCCCCGGTCGCCGGCGACAGAACTGATGCCTACAATCGTGCCTTTGCCCTGAGCTTGTAAGTGATTGGCGGCGTGGTGAAGGATGGACGCTGCCCCGATAAAGTTTACCTGCAGCATTTGCTCCGCCAACTTCCAGTCTTGTTCGGCTTTTTCCTGATCGAAGAGATTCCCAAACACGCAGATGACAATTTCAGGCTGAGGACTCAACTGTTCATAGAAGGCTTGATGGGTATCGGTCTGACTGGCGTCAAATTCTACTGCCTGCGCTTTGCTGCCATACTTGATGGCGAGATCGCTGACGTCAGCTTCCAGCCGTTGGGCATTTCTCCCCGCCAGAATCAATTCATGTCCCTGCTCCGCCAACGCACGTGAAAGGGCTCTGGCGATGTCAGAAGTCGCACCTAGAACAAGGACAGTTTGACTCATTGTACCGTTTCTGTAATGGGGGCATCTTCGATCCCCTGATCTTGTTGATTGGCCCAGCGCTCCATCATCCAGATGACCACGCCACCTGCAAGCATCAAGGCAATGGCGACCCAGGTTTCCCAAGCGGCAATCTCTGGCATGTACCATTCATAGCCGACGATGGCTTCTTTTTCCCGATCTCCTTCGATAAACACTTTGGTCAGCTCGTTTTTCCAAGGCCAAATGATGAGCAAAGAGCCCAACACAAAACCCGTCAGAAGAGAAATGGTGAGATCCCGGTAGTTTTTGAATACCCAGGAAAGGACTCGGGAAAAAGCCAATAAGCCGACTACCGCCCCGATGGCGACGGGAATCAAAATTGGTAAGGTGAGGTTGCTGACTGCCTTGACCATGATAAGCTCGTAGTTCCCCATGATGATGAGGACAAACGAGCCGGACAATCCCGGTAGAATCATGCTGGCCATGGCAACTACGCCACACAGGAGGAGATATAGATTGTTGTCGTTGGGATTGCCAGGATTGAGGAGGGCCAAACTGACTGCAGCGGCTGTTCCCACCAAGAACGCAATGATGGTCGTCGCATTCCAGGTGGCGACCGTTTTTCCTACGAAATAGACCGAGAGCAAAATCAGGCCAAAAAAGAAAGCCATGACCCAGGTTTCGTATTGAGGAACCTCCAGGAGGTATTCCAGAATTTTGGCCAGAGAAATGATGCTGATCGCAATGCCACCAAAGATGACCAGCAAAAAGGTCCCGTTGATGTGTTCCCAAAACTCTTTGAAGTCAAACTTGAGGAGTTT
>JBCCCJ010001347.1:0-2134 GCA_039033615.1 Bacteroidota bacterium | reverse complement strand
TCGCTTGGACGATGAAAGGTAGTGCTGTGCTTGATTGCACTTTTGAATTGTTTCAACACGCTGGTTGGGAGTTAAATAGTTACCCTACAATTGCCTGGCTTCTGGCCAAAGCAGTTTCGGTATCCAACACTTGATAGATGCGAGTCTCAGGATAATCTTCCAGATCGAGGTAATAGGCGTCCAGAATTTCGTGGCTTTTCCGGTCAATCTTGACCACTCGAGCTTTGGATTCGCCATCTCCGGCCCAGGTAGACTGCCCAACGAAGAACGCATCTTCGGTTACAGCCAGTCCGCGGGTCCAGTGGGTGGTCTTGTCTAGGGTAGGACGGCCCTTGATGGTATTGGCGACCACCTTGCGTACTTTTTTCAGAGGAGAGATTTTGCGAGGATCTACCTCATCTTCCCCTACTTTTACTTTGATCCGGAACTCAATTTTTCCGTTTTCATCAATCCGGGCCATGGTAGAGCCCATGGTTTCGGTCAGGAAAAGCGCCCCATCTACCCAAATGCCATCGTGTGGCCCGTAGAGGTTCTTGATGAAGAGTTCGATGTCCTCATCGGTAACGGTTCCTTTTTCGATGAATACGTCTTTCTTGAAGCGACATACCCGTCCATTCATGGAGGAGCGGCCGGTTACATATACGGTGTCTCCGTGTACTTCGACATTGTTGGCGTGGTAGTCATGGAAGCCTCGGAATTCTTTTCCGCGCTGGCTCCAGTCCATTTCCTTGTCCACGGTCGCTCTTTCGGTATAGAGAAAGGTCTCCGGTACCCAAAGGGCGGCGCGAGGATTGCCTTCGAAATCATAGAGGATCATCGCATCGGGCAAGGAAGAGGTCACCCATACTCCGTCTGCATCGACAAAAATGCCGTGCAAATCTGACATCCACTTATGGGAGAAGCTGCGCTTTACTTCCAGGCTTTCGAAGTCCAAAATGAAGATGGTATTCCAGCTTGCCACGTAAATCTCTCCATTGTAGATGTAGAGCCCCCGCAAGCCTGGCTTGATGCGTTCGTTGTAGGTGCCATTGGTTGCCACAGGGGTCTCGATCCGCTTGGTACGGGTGATTTTCCCTGATTCATTATCCATTTCAACCAAGAGCCCGAACTCAGTAGCGACGTCGTTGCGGTAGGATTGGGTGGTGACTAACAGACTCATGTTCGTTGTTTTTCGATTGTAATCGGTTGTTTTTCAATATTCGCGAGAGAACGATGTTGTAGGTAGAGAAATAGTCAAAGCGGAGACAAACATTCTAGGCACAAAGGTTCAATTTATTTCACGACTAGAAAGCGATCCTGTAAGAATCGTTATTTTTTGACCGCGACTGGATAAAAAAGACTATTGGCCTTCCGAATTTCCATCTCGCAAAAGGCGATATCAGCTTCTGCCATATAGGCCCGATAGCCTCCTATTTTCCCTTCTCTGGTCTTGTAGGTTTGAGGATCATCCAGCTGCTTTGGGAGCAATTTCTTTCCATATTTTGCAACAAACTGGCCTTCTCGCTCCAATTTTTGCATGTTTGAGAACTCACAAAATTGTATCGCTTCCTGAATTTTCTGGTCTGGAATCCATCCTTTTCCCATAAAATCAAGCAGCTTTCGAACTGTCTCGAAGGGGCAATTATGCATCTCCTCGTAGGAAAACCAGAACAAGGATTGCGGCACTTCCAAGTTGGCTTCCCAGCCTTTCAAAAAGGTCAGGTATTTTTCGATGCCAAAGAAGGGATCCCGCAGAAAAGCAGAGAGATTCCCTTGAAATACTTTGGTTCTGCGAGTGGTCTGGAAGAAACTGGATACCATCACGTCTTTGGGCTCCCGTACCATCAGGATCACTTGGGTGTTGGCATAGCAGGACTTGTCCTGATTCCATTCATAGAATGGCACCAAATCGTTGTGTGCGGAGCCATCATGGGAATAGGTCAAGTCTATCTCTAGTTGGTCCAGCAGGACTCGGAGCCACGTCCTCCCTGCTTTGGGAAACGAGACAAATAGCTGCTTAGGTATCTCCTGGCCTTGATAGCGAGGATCAAGCTCCCAGGAAAGCCAACTCCGATTGCTGAGCCATTTTTTCCAACTAGGCATATGGTCGTTTGCTCAATGTTTAGTACTGCTCAAAAACAGTCGTCATTTGATT
>JBCCCJ010001346.1:0-2135 GCA_039033615.1 Bacteroidota bacterium | reverse complement strand
GTCGACAATGCGCTCAAGTTTACCCAAGAAGGAGAAATTCGGGTAGAGGTAGAAATGCTGACTCAACAGGCCGAAGAAGTCCAGATCCAATTTCTGGTTTCTGACACTGGGATTGGGATCGCGCCAGAACAAGTCAACTCCATTTTCGACAACTTCATTCAGGCGAGCAAGGATACCACCCGAAAATTCGACGGTACTGGCTTGGGCTTGTCCATTGTCAAGCAGTTGATCGAATTGATGGGAGGAGAGATCGAGGTACGGAGTCAATTGGACCAAGGATCGGCCTTCACGGTCCAATTGCCCTTCCAATTGGTGGCCCAGGCTCCCCTTCCGGCAGACGAGCATCCCGTCGAGCTTTCAGAAGATGAACCTTCTTTGCACGGGAGGCACATCCTCATCGTGGAAGACATCCTGATGAATCGAAAAGTAGTAGCCCGCATGCTGGAAGGTTGGGGTGGAACCACCAGCATCGCGACTGATGGCCTGGAAGCCGTCAAAATCTGTCAAACCCAGCGCTTTGACCTCATCCTCATGGACATTCAGATGCCCAATTTGGATGGCTACGACGCAACTCGTCAAATTCGGGCGAGCGAAGGTCCCAACCAAGGAGTACCCATCATTGCATTGACAGCTTCTACCCGCGCAAGGGTGAAAGAGCAGGTGCTGGAAGTAGGCATGAATGCCTATGTGCTGAAGCCGTTTGAGCCCAAGGAATTGTACCGCATCATTCAACAGCAGATGCCGGCTGCTATCCCCCAGGCAGTGGTAGAACTAGCGCCTCCCCCCCCTCCGATCTCAACAGAGCCGAGTCCGACTATTCCAGCACTGCCCGTGAAAGCGACACCTGTGGAAGCGCCCGTGGACAGCCAGGAATCCGATCAGGTCGATATGTCTTATCTGCGCACCCTCGGAGGAGGAGACGAAGAATTTATCAAGGAAATGGTTCAGATTTTCCTGAGTCAAACCCCAACCGAGCTAGCCAGCCTGGAAACGCATATCGGCAACCGGGATTGGGAACAGGTGAAGCAGGGAGCCCATAAGCTGAAATACCCCTTTTCCAGCATTGGACGGCGGGATTTGTTTACCCTGCTGACCAAAATGGAAGCAAATGCCCTTGAAGCCCAAGACCCGCAAGTCGCGGAACTGCAAATTGCCCGACTGAAAACGGAAAGCACTGGCACCTTCCAATCCCTCCAAGGCCTCTTTTAACCTTTCTCCTATGCGCCAACCTCCTTACAGTTGCCTGATTGTAGATGATGAAGCCATGTCCCGGCAGGCCCTCCGTCGGCTCATAGAGCAATCCCCTCGCTTAGCCCTGATGGGCATCGCCGAGGACGCTAGTCAGGCGCGTAGCTTTTTGAAAAAAGAGGTCGCAGAAATCATGTTTCTCGACATCGAAATGCCAGGAATGAGTGGATTAGAGTTGCTGGCTTCTACGGAACCCTTGCCAAAAGTGGTCTTGGTGAGTAGTCATGCCCAATATGCGGTAGATGCCTTTGAGTTTGAGGTGACGGATTATTTGGTCAAACCAGTTACCGTCGATCGTTTTGAAAAAGCCATTGCTCGCCTCACCTCCCAGATGATCAAGGACCAGCAGGCGCCTCCCGCTCATGTCTTGGTGAAGCACAAGGATCGGCGAATCCGGCTGGATATTCGGGAAATTCTGTGGGTCGAAGCCTTGGGAGACTATATGCGCCTGCATACCGCATTTCAACGGTATGTGATCCACAGCACCATGAAAAAATTGGCAGATGATCTCCCAGAAGAACAATTCATCCGAATCCATCGCTCGTATCTGGTGCAAAGGTCCGCGATTCAATCCATTGGTTCCCAACGCCTAGAGTTGAGCAGTGGAGCATCAGTACCAATCGGCAAATCCTATCGGAAGCGGGTCCTAGCGGATCTCTTAGAGAACGATTCAGATTGAATGGGTTACGCGATCTTGCTCATGCCCGGTCCTTCGAAGGGACGCACGCTCCGCTCATCGACGTAGTCAATGAGGGTTTGCATGCTTTCAAAAACGGTGACACTTTCTGCCAGTGCTTTTTTCTGCTCCATGACCTGATAGTCAGATGCCAGAATCTTCTGTTCTGGACACATGCGCTGCAGCTCCTTGAGGTATGGCACCACATCTT
>JBCCCJ010001345.1:0-2139 GCA_039033615.1 Bacteroidota bacterium | reverse complement strand
GGATGGGCGGGCAGTTGATCATAAATCTCTCGGGGGGAAACTTGAGATTTTACGGGATAGTCTTCTACCCCTTCTAAGTAATCAGCCATCCAGTCAACCACTTGATGGGCGTAGGCGCGAAATTCTTTGGGATTCATGTCTGCAATTTGGTCTCAAAGTTGGGGAAATATCCCAATTCTTTTGAGTGGAAGGGGAAAAATGAGCAGATGTAAGAAAAATGAAAAAAAAATTCATTTCGAAGGTTTGCACCAAACTCTTCCTTCGCCTGCAAATCCGATAAGTGGCTGTTAGTTGTTTTGACAAGTTTTAGAAGGGAGCCTGTGAGCATGACAAAATTCATATTTGTGTGTGAAATAAGTCCCCCTCTTCCGACAAGGATACTCAACCTAGAATGCATAGTTTTGAGAAAAAGGTTCAAGACACACATTATTTCTCATCATATCTTAACCACTTAGAAGCATGGCATTTAACCTGAAAAACCTTGGAATTGAAGTCGAGAATATTTTCCGCAATACCAGTGTCGCGGAGTTGTATGAGATCGGCTTGCGTAAGGAAAAAGGAACGGCAATCTCCGACAAAGGTGCACTGCTGGTGTATTCAGGGGAAAAGACTGGCCGTAGCCCGCTCGACAAACGCATCGTGCGGCAAGCTAGCTCTGAGAATCACATCGACTGGGGAGACATCAACATCGAACTCGATGAGCATGTATACAACATCAACCGGGAACGGGCCATAGATTACCTGAATACCCGGGATCGTTTGTTTGTCGTAGATGCCTTTGCTGGATGGGATCCAACGTATCGTCTCAAAATCAGAATTGTCTGCACCCGGGCTTACCATGCCCTCTTCATGCAAAACATGTTGATCATGCCGACGGACGAGGAACTGGCCGACTTCGGAGAGCCAGATTACGTGGTGTTGAACGGTGGCGGATTCCCGGCAAACCGTTATACCTCCAAGATGACCTCCAAGACCAGTGTGGACCTTAACCTGGACCGCAAAGAAATTGTGATTCTCGGTACCGAATACGCTGGCGAAATGAAGAAAGGGGTCTTCACCGTGATGAACTACCTCATGCCATTGGAGAATGTATTGCCGATGCACTGCTCAGCCAATGTCAGCGAAGCAGGAGACGTATCTGTCCTCTTTGGTTTGTCTGGAACGGGGAAAACCACCTTGAGTGCCGATCCTAAACGGAAATTGATTGGAGACGATGAACACTGCTGGACCGACGATGGCGTATTCAACGTTGAGGGAGGCTGCTATGCCAAGGCAATCAACTTGTCTGAAGAAAGTGAGCCAGACATCTACAATGCGATTCGCTTTGGAACCGTTTTGGAAAATGTAGATTACGATCCGCAAACCCGCGCCGTCGATTATACCAAAACCTCCATCACCCAAAATACCCGCGCGTCCTATCCGATCCATTACATAGATAATGTTCAGATTCCCTGCGTGGCTGGTAACGCCAATCACGTCATCTTCCTGACCTGTGATGCCTTTGGTGTACTGCCTCCGGTAAGTAAGCTGACCCCAGATCAGGCCAGCTATCACTTCATCTCTGGCTACACCGCGAAAGTTGCTGGCACGGAAATGGGCGTAACTGAGCCTCAAGCCACTTTCTCTGCTTGTTTCGGAGCTGCCTTCATGATGTGGCACCCCAACCGCTATGCCGAATTGCTGGCAGAGAAGATCAACAAGCATGGCGCACAAGCCTGGTTGGTGAATACGGGTTGGACCGGGGGAGCGTATGGGGTAGGCTCCAGAATCAAATTGGGATACACCCGTGCCATCATCGACGCCATCCACAACGGAGACTTTGACGGAGTGGAAACGGTGGTCGATCCGAACTTCGGTTTCGCCGTACCTACCAGCTGTCCCGGCGTACCTTCCGAGATGCTTTTGCCTCGCAAAACCTGGGCTGATAAGGCTAGCTACGACGCCACTCGCGATAAATTGGTCAGCTTGTTCCGGGAAAACTTCCAGGCGTTTGAAGCCGGATGTAATGACGAAATCATTTCAGCAGGACCTAAGCTCACCGTACTGAGCTAAGAGATACCGCTATAGTAGTTATGAAGATGAGGACTCCCGCCACCGATAAGGGGCGGGAGTTTTTATGTTTGGCTCAACTACGAATCT
>JBCCCJ010001344.1:0-2141 GCA_039033615.1 Bacteroidota bacterium | reverse complement strand
GCATTGGGGCGAACTGGGCCAGTGGAGCCATATTTGATCCCGATGGGAAAGATGTCAAAGAGGTTGGCGACTCCATTGTAATTGGCGTCGCCTGGATAGACCCGGTCGGGCAGACAAAACGTGGTATCCATCGGAATGAAGTCGATCAGTCCGAGGGAAGTGGTGTCGTTGTTGTCCACAATGGTCTCTGCGACGGAAGCAGAATCAGGATCACACCAGCAATTGTTGGTCAGGTCGCGCTCTACCCCAGCAGGAGCGAGGATTCTGGCATTGGCAAACCAGCTATCGCAAATGGAGTTGCGTTGAAAATGTCCCTGCACCGAGTCTGCTGGCACCGTTTGAATTTGGAGGCCGATGCGATTGGCCCTCAAGTGATTGTGTCGATAGAGATCGAATTGGGTTAATGGGGTAAGAATCCCGATTTCATTGGCAAAGAGGCGGTTGTAGCCGACACGCAATTCCCGCCCCTCCAGCGCTACTTCGGTATTTCCTTCAAAATAAGACCGGATGACCCGAGACTTGAACAGGATCGCTCCCCAGCCATTTTCGATGAAACGAGTTTGACGAATGGCAATCCCTCTTCCTCTCACGCCCCAGTCATTGAAGCGGATCTGGGAATAGCGAATCACCGTATTCGAATCTGCAAGTACGCCGATGCGGTTGTGCTCAATTCGGCACCGCCAAATTTGGAGGGAATCACTGTAAGAGCCATCAAATACAATGGCGGTATCGTTGTGGGTAAATACCGAGCCGTGCAGGCGAGTCGTATTGGTGCCACCGTCATAGAGGTTGAGGAATTTTTCTGCGAATTCCCCTTGCACATGCCGCATACTCACGCGGCCGGAAACCACAATGCCTTTCCAGTCTCCTACCGCAGGCACCCCGCCATTTGAGGTAAAGCGCACAAATGCCGTATCCAATCCGACTGCCCGCAAATGCCCTCTCACGCCTAATCTGGTCCCTGGATCAAATCGCACTTCTACCCCTGGCAATATATTCAGCGTAACCCCAGGTGCGACAATGACATCTCCAGTAACGATGTAGGGACTGTTCGCAGCGGTCCAGGTAGTATCAGAGGTAAGGTTTCCGCTGACCGGAGTTTGCGCAGGGAGGGAGGCCCCCATTAGCAACATCAGGAACCATAAGCAAGACAGGGTGAGGATTGGTTTCATAATGGATATCGCTTGTTTTGGATGATACAAGAATAGAACATGCTGAGTAGAACCGAAAAGACAATTATTCCCTTTTGTCCTGGATATTTTCCTACCTTGATTCTCCAAGACTGACTCATTATCAGCAAGATCGTTTAATCGAAACCTTCCATTTGTCTAAAAAAAATGAAAGAGAGCAAACTGGTCCAGACCTTTGAATTGTTGAGCGCATCTGAACAGCAGGACTTTGCAGCATTTCTGGAGCGGCAACCTCAGATCACTCAGGAGATCCTGCGATTGTGCGAGTGGATGCTCTTTCAAGCTTCCCAACAGAAATGGAACAAAAAAAGCGCTTGGCGCTTTGCCTGCTCCCCGAAGCAAGCCTGGGAAGAAAAGAAGATGCGAACCCTGATGAGCAGCCTGATGCGATATCTGAAGCAGTTTTTGGTGGAGCTTGAACTGCAAACGGAGGATGCCCTGAAGGAGCAGTTGTTTCTGTCTCAGCTTCGAAAACGGCAAGGCAAGGAGGTTTTTTCCAGACAAATGACCGTCAACCTGCGGAACCTCCACCGCCGACCTTTTCGTGATGGGGACTATTATTTCGCTCGCTACGCCTTTGCCTCCGAAGCCAATGGACTCTACGGGCAACAGCACATCCGAAAACCAGATCAAAATCTCCAGGAGAAAATGCACTTTCTGGATGCCTGGTATGTCGGCATGAAGTTGAAAGAGAGCTGCGAAATGCTCAATCGGCAAAATGTACTGGCCACCAGCTTCAGCAATCCCCTCCTACCGGAAGTACTGAAAGCCCTGGAACAACAACCCGATCTCTTTGGCGAGATTCCCGCAATTGAGGTCTATCACCACATCTATCGCTGTTTGGCGGAAGAAAGTCGGGAGAGTTTTCAGAGCCTGGTAGCCATTCTCGCGACCAAATCCAGCGTGTTTCAATTTTCGAGGCGGCGCGGGCGGCGGGCGGCTGGGAGGACG
>JBCCCJ010001343.1:0-2141 GCA_039033615.1 Bacteroidota bacterium | reverse complement strand
TTTTTTTCGTTGCGGTCACCAGCGAAAGTAGACCCACCCCATTACCCCAATGTTAAGGCAATGGAAAAAGGCGGGAAACAAATGGAAAAGAGGAAAAAATTATGGATTCCGGGCGTCTACGACCATGCCCTCAAACAGCCAATCGGCCAATAGTTGGCGATTCCGTTCTTTGACGAGGCGAATCTGATCGTTGGGATTCCGGATGTTGCCCAATTCAATGAAAGCCGTGGTGGGTTCCGTTTCCCGGAGCATATGCAAGTCTCGGGAATTGACGGTACCGTTATAGCCTCGGCCTTGTCGGACTTCCGCATATTTGGCTCGTAAGGTCTCCTTGAGGTTGTAGGCAAAGCGGTACCCCCGGCTATCACTCGCTTTGTGATAAAAATAGGTGTCAACCCGTTCTCTTTTGCTGTTGGAGTCGATGTGGATCACCACCATACGTTGGTACCTCACGCCTTGGGAACGATTTTTCTGGTACAAGAAGTTGACCGCATCCGAGCGCTGCGTTAGGCGTTCACTTTGTCCCGCCGGAATTGCCAGATCTCCCCAGCAACGTTCATCCTTATCGCAAGGCAGGATTTCTCCACTTCGAATGCCGTCATTTTGATCCCGAGTGATGAGATACACCGTGGCACCATTGGCCAGCAAGTTTCGCGTCAAGCGTAGGGCCACATCGTAGGCATATTCATCTTCACACAATTGATGTCGGCCATATTTACCGACGGCTCCAGGGTCAGGTCCGCCATGGCCCCCCACCACATAATACACACATCCGTTCAAGGTGGTACTCATCAAGGGTACTTTGGCATACTCCGGCCCCAGGATCGAGTAGGTGCCACGCAAGGGAAGGGTGCCGCTGTTCCCGACGGGAGCTTCCGTTTCTACCACAGAACTGGCAGCTTGCATCTCCTCCGGACAATGCAATTGATGGTGGGCCACCCACAGTTCCTGGTTTTGACGGTAGTCGCCAGACTTCAGACCCAACTGATACATGGCCTCATTATAGGCTTGCACTTGCTCTGCCCAAGGGCGATCATCCTTCCCAGTAGTAGAACGGATGCTTTTGCCATTGTAGGAATAGACATACACGGGTAAGAAGTACGTTCTGCCTTCTTTCAGTCCTTGTTTTTTGCGGAGTTGATTGATGCGGTAAAATTCAGCCTCGTTGCAGGCGGTCCGAAGTTGAAAACGGTTAAGCAGAGCATAGACCCCATCTCCACCTTTTGCCACTACGCTGAGGTAGGCAGGAGATTGGCCATACGCAGAAAGGCCAAAGAGGAGGCCAACACAAAAACATACCAGAGAGCGAGGGGTCATAAGCGTGTGATTTTCCCGTTGGTGAAAATAGGGAAATTTCTTAAGTGTCTGGAAATGGAACGGAATGCTTTCAACTCATTTGACCAAATGAGGATCTTTCCGTCACAAGCTTGAAACAAGTTTCTCTCCTGACCATGCGAATCGCAGAGGAGATTTGTCTAGATTACAACCAATCACTGAATTTCCCTGCTTATGAAACGCTTCCTTTGGAAAACCATCAGTGTCCTTCTCCAGGCAGTGCTGATTGTCATTTTGCCATTTGTGCTGCTGATTCGGGGAACGGTTTGGCTGTACACCAGCTATGAATGGCCATGGGGGCTGGCGTTGTTGTTGATGGGGGCAGCAGTGTTTTTGGTGCTGCTGGTGTACATCGCAGTGGTTCGGGATGTCTTAATTGGGCCGAAGAAAATGAGTCGTCGCGGAAGAAGAGGCTATGCGATGCTGGCCTTGCTGCTGGTGATGGGCTACGCCGGCTTCAGCTTTTTCAACCTCAAAGGCCGACACGCCAAATCGGATGCGGTGCAGGAAGAATACAATTCTCTCCATCCAATGCTTCGAATTGCCGTGGGGACGGTCATCATCCTGGATGATGGCTTGCTGGTGACCGACCTCTCCCGCGCCAAAGCCGAATACAAGGAAATGGGCCTCAAAACCATCCAGCATTCGCTCCATTACCCCCAAGAAAATGGCTGGGTCCACGCCATGGACATTCGCACCATTGGGCGCAGTGAATTCCGCAATCGACTGATACAGGGGTATTTTTGGATGATGGGGTTTAATACGCTGCGGCATGATGGGACCGCAGATCACCTACACATTTCGTT
>JBCCCJ010001342.1:0-2155 GCA_039033615.1 Bacteroidota bacterium | reverse complement strand
GAAGCAGGAAGTAGCCTCGTGGCTATTTCCTGCTTTTTGATTGATTCCTGATCGAAATTTTGACAATTTCCGGTTACGTTTCAGAAAACTCCTGCCATGTCTGTTGAATCCTATATCGCTTCCCAAGATCCTGAGGTACAGCCCCTTTATGAGGCTCTGCATGAATTCATCCTGCAACAAGGCGAATTGGAAACCAAGCTCAGCTATAAGATTCCTTTCTACTATCGCCATAGCTGGGTGTGTTACCTCAGCCCCCGCAAAGCGGGCGGAATTGAAGTAGGCTTTCCTCGCGGCAATGAGTTATCCAACGAGCAAGGCATCCTCGTGGCGCGTGGCCGAAAGCAGGTGCGCAGTGTTGATATTCCTACGGAAGCAGACATTCCTTGGGAGGCCCTGCGAGAAATCATTCAGGAGGCCCTCTTTCTGGATGAAACGGTGCCATATGCTTCCAAAAGAACCAAGAAAAGCTAGGCTGGTTATGGAACGAGAATCACTGTATTCCTTTGTTCAGGCAATCCATCCTTGTCCCAGAGACGTAATCGTGGAATACGTGGATCATTGGGAGGAAGTATCCTATGGACGAAAAGAGGTGATCACCCCCGCCGGACAAATCGAGCGATACATCTATTTTGTGTTGGAAGGAGAACAAAGGGCTTATTTTCTCAAACATGGCAAAGAGCACATCATCGCATTTACCTATCCCCCCTCCTTGTCTGGCGTACCGGAATCTTTCCTCACTCAGCGACCTTCCCATTTCACCCTGGAGACCATCACTCCTAGTAAGTTGATTCGCATTTCTTACGAAAAGCACGAGCACTTACTTGCCCGACACCGGGAATTGGAAACCCTGATGCGCAAAGCCACCGAGCAAGTGCTAGCGGGAATTGTCCAGCAATACCATGAACGGCTGGCATTGAGTATTGCCGAGCGCTTTGCCGTCTTCATGCAACGCAGCCGGCACCTGCTCCAGCGCATTCCCCACAAATACCTGGCCTCTTATCTCAACATGGACCCCACCAACTTCAGCAAACTCTTGAAGCAGTATGGGTAACTCTTGGTCCATACCAAGAATTCTCAAGGGGGAAAGCAATTGTTTTGAGTCATCAATCACTCAAAACCTTTGATATGACTACCATTGCCGACCAAATGAAGCAATCCGCCTGGTTTGATCAGGCTTCCTATCCGTTTACTGCCCGGTATTTCGATCATCCTGATGGACAGATGCATTATGTCGATGAAGGCGAAGGGGAAGTGCTCGTATTTGTGCATGGAACCCCTAGCTGGTCATACCTCTATCGTCAGTTGATTCGGCACTTCTCCCACAGTTATCGCTGTATTTCGCTGGACCATTTAGGGTTCGGTTTGTCAGAAAAACCCCAAGCACTCGCTGGGAAACCAAGAGATCACAGCCGCCGATTGGAAGCCTTGCTGGACCATTTGAACATCGAATCATGTACCCTTGTGGTTCATGATTTTGGTGGCCCCATTGGGCTGAGCTGGGCCTTGCGGCAGCCAGAACGGATCGAGAAACTGGTGCTGTTCAATACTTGGTTGTGGTCGTTGGAGGAGAACAAGACCGTGGTGCAAGCCGACCGAATCATTCGGAGTGCGTTGGGGAGATTTCTCTACCTGCGCATGAATGCTTCGCCACGTTTGTTGCTTCCTCAAGGGTTTGCCAATAAATCCCATCTCACCAAAGCCCTGCATCGGCATTACCTCAAGGTCGTGCCTTCGGCTACTGAGCGCTTTGGTTTGCTTCGTTTGGGGGAATCCTTGCTGGGAGAAGCCGCGTGGTATGAAACCCAATGGGCGCAACGGGAAAACTTGGCTGGCCTCCCCATAGCTTTCCTCTGGGGAGAACAGGATCGCTTTTTTGGGCTGGATGAATTGAATAAATGGCAATCTGCCTTTCCTCAGGCGGAAACCCACACATTCAAAGCAGGACATTTTTTGCAAGAAGAATGCCCGGAAGAGATCATTGCTGTCTTGTCTCCCTTTTTGGAAAAGGAAAGATTGTAGGGACGCATCTGATAGCTAGCGCTCAATTCCTGTCAACGGCCTGGAAGACCGTTGTACATGAAGCATGAAGAAGCACTTGTTTTGCCAAGGGGATCTCGACTAATTTGCTGCCATGCAGGCGAAGCTTTCCTTTTGG
>JBCCCJ010001341.1:0-2156 GCA_039033615.1 Bacteroidota bacterium | reverse complement strand
CTGCGAGGAATTCTCCACCAAAGAAATCGCTGATCAGCTATTTCTCAGCCCTCGGACCATAGATACCCACCGAAAGCACATCCTGCAAAAAACCGGTGCTACTACCTTGGTAGGCTTGGTCAAATGGGCCTACCGCTATGGTTTGGTAAAGCAGCTAGAATCATGAAGTATTTGATACAAACCTGGCTGTTGTTGCTATTGAGTTTGCCAGGGCTTTCCATTGAAGCCGCCAATCTGGACAGCCTCCTTTCCGTGGTAGAATCAGAACCCGATACCCAGCAAGTCAAAACCTATGGCTTGCTGGCTTTTGGATATTTGCGCTTGGATGCGGATTCTTCCCGCTTATTTGCGGAGCAGCAGCTGGCATTGGCCGAGAAACTCGAAGATCGTTGGTTCATGCTGGTGGGGCATTCTCACCTTTCATTGGCCTACAAATATCTGGGGGATTATCAGGAGGCGCTAGAGCATGAGTTTGCGAGTCTGGAGATTGGCCGAACCGATGGTTTTGATCGTTCCATCCCCATTTCTCTGGCAACAATTGGCTTGCTATACAAACGTCTGGGAGATTATGAACGGGCAGAACCCTTTTTCTTGGAAGCCATTGAGCTGAATCAACGCTGGGATAATCAGGGTTCTTTGACTGCCAATTATCTCAACTACGGAACCCTCCTGGACGATATGAATCGCTTCGGCGAAGCAGTCATAGCCTATGAAAAGGCTGCGGAAATCTCCAAAGCCATCGGAAGAGAGGATCGCTATCAATTGGCTCAAGACAACCTCGGTTCGCTTTACCTGGATCAGGGCGAACTCGACAAAGCCAGACCCTACGTAGCGGCAGGATTGGCCTACGCGGAGAAGGAGGGGGACATGGTTTCCCTTGATATCAATCAGACCAATCTGGGGCTAATCGAGGAAGAATCCGGAAACCTGGAGGATGCCCTAACCTACTATGAGCAAGCTACCCAGACCGCTGTAGAGGCAGGCTTTCGAGAGCGCCACCAGCAATTGCTACATGATCAGGCCCGGGTATTGGGCTTGCTTGGTAGGTATGAAAGAGGCTTTCAGTTGGAACAATTGGCTTACCGAATGCAGGATACCTTGTTCGAAGAAAATAAAGTAGAGGCTCTGGCGGAGATTCAGGAAAAAATTGAGGTGGCGGAAAGAGATCTCAAAATTGCTCGACTAGAAGAAGACAAAGCCCAACAAGACCTGGAAAACACCCGATTGTGGGCAGGAATGGGAGCTGTAGCCTTGCTCATGTTGGCAGGCTTGATGAGTGGCTTATGGTTTCGTCAGCGTCAATTGGCTCGCTTTGAAGCAGAAAAAGTCGCGGCCCGTCAAGCCCAACTCAAGGCGACCCTCGAAGCGGAAGAAAACGAACGGGAGCGCATCGCCACCGAACTCCACGACAGCCTGGGTCAGTTGCTATCCACCACCAAACTGCAGCTAACCTCCTTGCCCCAGCCCGCAGAATCCAAGGACCAGCAGGTACTTAGCGGAGCCCTTCATTTATTGGATGAATCCGTGGGGGAAGTACGCCAAATCTCCCACAACCTCGCGCCTCCGGCCTTGATGCGGGGCGATTTGATCTCTGCCCTGCGGGACTTGGTGCGTCTGATTCGGAAAACTGGCGGCGTGAAAGTCAGCCTGGAAAATGAAGTGCAGCAAACGCAATTGAGTAAGAAATCAGAAATTCATCTGTATCGCATCATCCAGGAATTGATCAATAATAGCCTGAAACACAGTGGTTGCAGCGAAATAGCGCTTCGGCTTTGGCAGCACAAAGGCAGCCTATGGGTGGAAATCCAGGACAATGGCCAAGGGCTTGCCAGCCAAACGGTTCCACAACATGGGCTGGGCTGGCAAAGCATCTTGGGACGCCTTCAATTGCTGAATGGCAAACACGAACTCATCCAAGAGCCAGAGCAAGGCCTGAAAGTGAGATTGAAGATTCCTTTTTCCTAGTCCACCTGATCGGCTTTTATTCCATTGGTTGATACACAGGTGAAGTAGATTGCTGTGCGCTAGGTGGCAGTCGCTCAGCGCCTGCTGTACATACAATCCCCTTTATCTTCGAAGTACTACCGAAATGCGCATCTCTCCGGGCTGCGATTGCCCATAGCCAAGAAGTACTCCGTTGACGGTGACTGATGGAG
>JBCCCJ010001340.1:0-2159 GCA_039033615.1 Bacteroidota bacterium | reverse complement strand
CGAATGTCCAATTTGGCGAGGTAAAAGCCAAAGCAGGCCACCATGCGCTCAACTGGAAACAGCCATTTTTGAGCGATTCGATCCGCTTTGAGATCGAGCAGCAGGTCCCGAAGTCGTTTGAGATCGGCGGCCAATTCATCTGCTCGTTGGTAGGTTTGCCCTTCCAACCAATCAGTACCTCCTCCTTGCGCGTTGGAAAGTCGGGCTAGAATCAAATTGAGGTATTGACGCAAAGGTTCGGAGGGATTTCGTTCTACTGCTGCTTTTCCGGCTTCTCCCAAGAGTTCTGCCCGAACCTGAATCTCCATCAGAAAGTTTTCCGGAATCGCATTCATATAGCTGGAAAAGCTGAAGTTGGCTGCCAGCTCATACAATGCTTCCCGAATCATCTCTATGGCTGCCTGCCGATGTAAGGCTAGGGTCTCCGAGGTGAATTCCGGCGTTACAAAAGGATGCCCATCCCGATCACCTCCTACCCAACTTCCAAAATGGAGCATGGGAAAATGCTCCGGCCATTGGAGCCATTCCTCTCGAAAACCCGCATCTCTCCAAGCGTCTCGCAGACGCTGATCCGTGAGACGCAGGGCTTCTGGAAACACATTGACGAAGTAGTGCATGAGGTTGTTCCGCTCGTCGGTCAGGCTAGGCTTTTCGAGGTAAATCTCCCCGGTACGCCACCATCGTTCGAGTAGGGTGATGATTTCCTGCTCGATTTCTGCTTGCTCATTGGGCGACCAACGCGGGTTTTCTTTTTTCACCAACAACATATACAGGTCCCGGTGAATGTCCAGCACCGTCACCCGCTTGGCTTCAGTCGGATGAGCCGTAAGGACGGGCATCACCTGGACGTTGGGCAGCAATTCAGCGATGGCTTCTTCGCTGATGCCCGCCTCCTTCCATTGTTTCAGCGTTTCACCCCAGGAACCCCGAGTCGCTTCCAGTCCAAATTCCGTTTCAATCTTGCGCCGAAAATGAGTGGCGGTATTTTCTTCGACCAAATTCAACAACTCAAAAGAAATCCCGATGGCCTGGGCAAGTTTCTCGTCTGCGACCTTATGGGGGTCGGTCAGGGGTGGTTCTGGCCCGTCAGGAAGGGCAGCAGCCAACGCTTCCTCTCCAAGAGATTGCAGCATTTCTTTGAAGCGGGCAATGAGATAAGCAAAGTCGGTCCGGATTTTCTCCAGGCCAGCGAGTTTGAGGGTCTCGATCGTCATGAAATGAGGGATTGCTAGAATGCTTGAGATGAAGCAAGGCGAGTGGAACCAAGAGATGTCTTGCCTTCGGAAAAAATGATCCGTGTACAGGTGCAAGTATAGGGAGAGGGCGATGTGTCAGAGAATGACTTTTCTTAGCTGTCAAGGATGAGATATGTCCCCATGAGCAGTCTAAACTTAGTTTAGGCCATGTTTGGGACGCTAATTTTCTCGGAAATTCTCTATCCCAAACATGGTTTTAGGCATTTCAGATAGACAGATTTTCCTACTTTGTGCGAGGAAATCTCATTGCTACCAAAGCCCACCGTACATGCAACTCTCCTCGAAAACTACCGTTCTCCTTTCCCCCTTTTTGATCATTGTGGTCAATATTCTGGTCTCCTTGACCTTTGGCAGTTTCATGGGCAAATGGGTCTTCATTCCCATCATCCTGATCGAGTGGTGCCTCTTTGCTTTTTTCATCTGGCGCTTTGGGGGAAAGGAATCCATCAAGAAATGGCTCCAAAAGCCCAAGGGTTCCTGGGGTTGGAATGTCTTGGCAATGGTCGTCGGCTTCCTTCCTTTGTCGTTGTTTTTGCTCTTTTATGAAACCCTGAATCACTGGACGGTCTGGGTCCCTTGGCTCCTCCTGGCGGTGATCAATCCCTGGCTGGAAGAAGGCTATTGGCGAGGCTTGCTGGGGGATTTCACCGCAAAATGGAAAACCTGGCTCTCGGTGCTGTTTTGCAGCAGCCTCTTTTCGATGAATCACGCGGTCTTCGGCATCTATTCCGAAGTCAATAGCGGCTTCGACGTCCTCATTGCAACCTTTGTCATGGGCGTCATCTGGGCATGGGTCTATGCAAAAACCCGCAGTTTGCGCTGGTGCATAGCCTCCCACTTCTTGGTGGACTTCCTCAATTTATCCGCTCCTGCTTTTTTGGATTTCACGGCCTCGAACCGCGG
>JBCCCJ010001339.1:0-2164 GCA_039033615.1 Bacteroidota bacterium | reverse complement strand
TCTTTCAAGATTTTGGACGAATACAAGGATGACGCGTTTTACCTCAATATCAACATCCTCTTCAACTTCCTGCGCTATGTCTATTATGACAACAATCAGGTGCGGGATAAGTCGAAGATTTACTTTGACATCCTCGATTTCAAAATTGAGGAGTTGATGACTCGCTACCATTTCAACGCCAATACGTCTCTGTTCCTTTTCCGCAAGTTGCGTTTCCACAAGCGGACCAATACGGTGGATCAATTGTTGCGCGATGTGGACAACTACATCAGCACCATAGAGATTGAGCCATATCGGTTGACCTTCTTTGTGAACTTCCACATGTTCCTGGCGCATTCCTATTTCGCAGGTGGCAAGTACAAGAAAGCAGCCCGGATTTTGTTCAACCTCCTCAACGAGGTGAACCTACGGAAGCAGGTCCACATGGAATTGGAGGTGAAGTTTTTCTTGTCCCTGTGCTATGTGGTTCAGGAAGATTTTGACCTGGCGAATCAGCAAATCCTCGCCCTCCAGCGCAAACTCCGCAAGCCGACGATGGCTCGCTATGAGCACGGCAAGGTCTTGCTCAAGATCCTGAGTGTCGCCCTCGGCGGGAAGCCCAGAACCAAAATGAAGAACCTCCATACCAACATCGACAAATGGAAGGATGTCAACCAAGGGCGGTATGCTCTCTTGGAAGAAATCAATCTGGAGAAGGTTTTTTTAAAGGAGGAGACGGCTTCAATGCTCCTCTAAGAGGATAGCAGGTTGATCTCCTCCACCTACCGAATCCCATCAAACGCTTCAAACGCTCTCCGGCTCAGGCTGGAGGGCGTTTGAGTTTCAAAGAGACCCCTCCTCAAGTCGTCATCAGGCGATGGATCTCCTGATAGTGCCGATCAAAGGTCCGCACGTTTTGCTGCCAGAGTTGTAGGAGCTGGCTCTCCAGGCCAGCAGATGCGGCGAATGAGGCACTGGTTCGCAAGCGCAGGTCCCTGCTGGATCGTTCGAAGGCAAAACTCCCGACGGACAATTGCTGGTTGATCTGATTGGTCCAGGCTTCCAGGCTTTCTTGCTGCTCTTCTGTGGCCTGGAGCGGGTATAAAGAGTAGAAGGCCACGGTGCCTTCCTCTTCCCACACCTTGACTTCACAACTCCAGCGACCTTGCTTGCCGCCATGTGAAAATCGCAAGCCATCTCCGCCCTGCAAGGCAAAGGGAATGTGTTGCCCTTCCAGCACCCGTCCCACAGCAGCTAGCAAACCCAACTGTTTGGCGGATCTCTCCTCTTCTTCGATGGGAGTTCCGGGAGTCAGCCGATCACTGTCTTTGAGCGGCCACCGAGCCATGATGCGTTTGCCATCTTCTCCGAATTCGATGTTGAGGCCCTTGGCATCGGCATCTTCCGACTTCTGATTGAGGAAAATCTCCAGGTGATGAAAATCCAGGTCTTTGGGGCCAACGCCCTGCGAGACCATTTGGGGGAGGATTTGATCCCAGAGGGTGCGGAAGCCGGTAACTCCCGCGGGATGTTGTTGTTCTACTCCGAGGCAGAGCCAGCCATCTACTTTCAGCAAAGGGTCTGGTTCACTCGCTCCGGGTTGCGAAGCTTCCCAGGCCAGGCCTTGTAGGAGATGGATGGGATCGCCGTATTCGTTGAGCAGACCTTTATAGCGGTAGATCAAGTCGGGCCGCACCGCCAACTCCATCACCATATCCAGGGATAAGACAAAGGTGCCCTGACTCATGGGGCCTTTGAGTTCGGGTTGGAGAAAAAACCAGCCGTTCACTTCGGACTGCCGGAGCATGGCGGGCTTGATTTGGATCAGGAGATGACCGGTTTCTTCGCTCTCCTCTGCCGGGACGAACAAAGGAGGCTGATATGGCTGGTCATGATAAAAACTGACAGACATAGGAAGGAAAATGGGTTGTGAAAAGAAGCAGTTGATTAAGGGAAGGAAAGGAAGATACACTTTTTTGGGCAGAGGTCGATGCGCCTGGATTCCCCTGGGCGTACGTCAGATGTCACCAGAAAAAGCATATCCCAGTAAATGGCAGTCGCGATGCGCCTGCTTTTTCTGTAAGGCATCTATTTCTACCAAGCTGCGAATCGCTCTGCGCTTCGTTTTTTTGAGAGTTAGTTCGGCATACTTCGACTGTCGCTCACCACAAGCGCTCACCACATC
>JBCCCJ010001338.1:0-2166 GCA_039033615.1 Bacteroidota bacterium | reverse complement strand
GTGGCCCTTTTGAAGAAGAGCTCGTCGCACCTCGAAACTCTCATTGTCAATGGGAACCCCGTAGGAAGGACAATATCGAACCTCGGTCATCAAACAAGACATTCTGTTTCCTCAGCGAAGCGGAGAGTTGAGTATAGATCCCTTGCAACTGGCTTGTGTCGTGCAAGTCAGAACTCAAAACCGGGGAAGGCGTCAAAACATCTTTGATAGTTTCTTTGGCAGCTATGAAAACTACGAGTACAGTTTTGCCAATTCCCCCGTCAAGATCAAGGTCAATCCCCTACCGACCAGCAATCGCCCCGCAGACTTCAATGGGATGATCGGAGATTTGAATTTGAACGTGAGTTTGGACACGACTGCGACCGAAACAGGGGAGCCCATTACCATGAAGATTCGGATTTCGGGGGAAGGCAATATCAAAAAACTGCCAGAACCCAAGCTGAGTTTTCCGCCTGACTTTGAGGTGTATGATCCCGTGGTTTCTGAGCAGGTTTCCCGTCATCAGGGGAAATTGGGAGGCAGAAGGACGTACGAGTATTTACTGGTGCCTCGCAATCCAGGAACCTATGATTTGCCCAAAGTAGCATTCAGCTATTTTGATGTGGGTAAGAAACGATATGAGCAACTGGCAGGGCCGGATTTCCAGGTTCAAGTGAGTGGTGAACCGATCGGAGGCTTTTCTGGAGCCGGGAGCGGAATGAGCAAAGAAGACATGGAATTGATTGGCCAAAACATTCGCCATATCCACACTTCCCCTTCCACCTTAAAGATAAAGGGAGATTCTCCGCTTCAGAAAGGCTGGTTTTGGCTCTTATATCTGCTGCCGTTTGTGGCCATGGGAGGATTGGTTTGGTACCAGAACAAACAGACAAAGGAAGCTTCCGACGTAATTGGCACAAAAGCCAAGCGGGCCACAAAAGTGGCGAAAAAACGCCTCTCCAACGCGCACGCTCTCCTTTCTCAAGGCAATGAAAAGGGCTTTTACGATGAAATGACCCGCGCCCTTTGGGGATATTTGGGAGATCGGTTCCGCCTGGGCCAATCAGATTTGACCCGGGAGCAGGTCAGTCGAGTTCTTCAAGAGAGAGGGGTGGAAGATGCGCTGATTGCTCAATTGACGGAGGTACTTGATACCTGCGAAATGGCCCTCTTTGCCCCAGTACCCACCCAAGGAGGCGCGCAGGGCGTATATGAGAAAGGAGTCGCTTTCATCACGGAGGCCGAAGCAAGTATCAATAAGGCATAACCCAATCCTTTGACTTCACAAAACATGGACATCCTTTATATTAGATACTGGCTTCTGATTGCGCTGGGGAGCATCTTGCTTCCTTCCCTATCCGTTGCGCAGGATCAGTCTGCGCCCGATGCTTGGTTGATCCAAGGCAATGCAGCCTATGAAGTAGAGCAATATGACCTGGCGATTCAATGGTATGATTCTGTGCTGACCACTGGATTTCACTCCGCACAGCTCTACTATAATTTGGGGAATGCCCATTACCAGTTGGGGGACATCGCTCCGGCCATCCTGAACTATGAGCGCGCTTTGCAATTGGATCCAGGTAACGAAGATGCGACCTACAACCTCCAACTTGCGAATCTCCGGGTAGTAGATAACATCACCCCCATTCCTCGGCTCTTGCTCATGCAACAGCTAGAGAACACCTATCAAGCCCGAACTTCTGGTCAATGGGCCTGGTTGGGCTTATGGATGTTGGTCTTTGCGTTGGGCCTAGGATGTGCATTTCTGTTTCTGGAGAATCCCTTGGTAAAACGAATCGGCTTTTTCGGTGGCATCCTTTTTCTGGTCTTCTCCCTGGTCTCCATCGCCCTCGCATTCCAACAAGATCGGAACAAACAAGACCTGATGACTGGCCCGGCCATCGTGACGGCGGCCAATGCCTATGTAAAAGATGCCCCAAATGGCAAAACCGATTTGTTGATCCTTCATGAAGGCGTAAAGGTCGAACAAGTGGAAAGCAAAGAGGGTTGGACCAAAATCACGCTCACAGACGCAAATATCGGAGAAGTCGTAGGTTTTGTTGATGCAACAAGTATTGAGCGTATCTAAGTGAGACTCAAAAAATAACTTGGACCTTTTCACTTGTTCTTTCGTCCCAGTTCTTCGTCAAGGCTCAGCTTTGGGTCCCTGTTTCCCAAAGTTTCGCG
>JBCCCJ010001337.1:0-2168 GCA_039033615.1 Bacteroidota bacterium | reverse complement strand
CTCGGTCGTCTTCGAAGGCTCTCGCGGGGTCGCTGACCGCTCGTGGAGCATCCCGATCACACCTGAGGCCCGGTTTCGCATCGGGTCCCCTCGGATGGAGCGGCGAAGATGAAGCCCTATGGATGATGGGAGAGGATCGGACTAATTTTCAATACTTTGGAATAGACCAAGGCTATCCCAATAACCCTATCTCTCCAGCTGGAGTCTTACGAGGAGTGGATGTTTCTTCAGATGGGACCGTGGCATTTATGGGAGGAGGACTTTTGAGTGTGGATTTCCCTGATACTCGTTCCTCCATTCTCGCAAATGTCAGTTCAGCCTACGGGCACCTCGATTTGGCCCCTGATGGAAGTGCCGTATTGGCTACCAACCGATCCCAAGAAGTTGGAGAAGGAATTTTTGAAGTTCTCGTCATCCGCACTTCTCCTGTAGATTTCGAAACGCTGCGATTCAGTGGCAATACATTTTACCAGCCTAAGTTGGTAGGGGATGATTTTTTGATGTATGGCACCAGACAGCTAGGATTTGTGAGTAGGAATGAGTTCACCAACATTCGACTTGCTCCCTTCAATTTCAGTGTGCTTTCAAGGTCACTCTTTTCTGCAACATTTTTGAGCCCAATGGAAGAAAACACCCCCTCCCTTTATTTTGATTGGAAACCATGAAGCCCATGAATCAGGTACTCTCCTTGGTCAAACGAATCGGTTTGCTACTCAGCTTGATGCTTTGTCTGACGGCAAGTCAGGCTCAGTTTGAAAAAAACTATGCCCCCATTCTATTTACAGGTACCATTCCGGAGCACTTCCGGGAAAGTGCTCGCGAAAAAAGTCTGGCGGAAATTGAAAGTCGGGATCGAAGTCAATTCAGCAAGAGAGAGAGCAAAGAATTCTTTGTCTCCTCCAACTATGCCCTCAATCAGGTATACCTCAGTGGCAATGTCTACTTCAACGACGACCTGACCGCCTATGTCAACCGAATTGTGGATCATCTGCTGCAAGATGAGCCCGACCTGCGAGCAGACCTGAAGGTGCAGGTGAGCCGCTTCTCTACCCCCAACGCCGCTTCTTGGCGCGATGGAACCATTTTGATCAACATTGGCCTACTCAGCTATTTACAGAATGAAGCCCAACTAGCTTTCATCTTGGCGCATGAGATTGCCCACTTCCAAGAAAAACACGTCCTCAGAAGTTTCTTGAACCAACAAGATATCAAGGGAGGATATTTTTCTGGGCAAACAGAAGCGGATCGGATGTATTCCCTGCTGCAATACTCACGGGACCAGGAATTCGATGCTGATGCCAAAGGGCTTGAACTATATCTGAAATCCGATTATCAACCCACTGCCGCAGCTGAAGCCCTCCGAATCCTAGAGATCTCCAATGATGACAATGAGGGGGAAAAACAGGTATCTAGCCTAGATCTGTCTCAGATTTTTCAGGTAGACTCCGCCCAACTGTGCAGTCCGTCAAAAAAGAAGCGGGTACCTGTGTACTTCAGTAGGTCTAACTCCAAATCCACTGAGGAAGAAGATGGGAAAAACATGCGCACCCATCCCAGCATTCCAGATCGGATCAAAGCACTGGAAAAGGAATTGAGCGCCTCAGATTCGGTAGACAAACACTTCTTCCTACAACCCAAATCCGATTTTTTTCGGATTCGACAAAGCGCCTTCTTTGAATTGGTCGGAAAATATTATCAGCAGTTCCGATACGGCCGCAGCCTGTATATCTGTCTGCTCATGATGGAGCAGTGGCCGGAAAATGAATACTTACACGTCCTCAGTGCCAAGAGTATGTATTGGCTGGCCTTTTATCAACACCAGGAAGGGCTTTCAAAAGTAATGGACGATCCAAATGATTACACTGGGACTCCATTTGGAGCCTACCTCTGCTTTCTCAGTGACCTGGAAACAACTGATATGGAGCAGGTCTCCAAAGATTATCTCCAACAGTTCCAAGAGCAGTATGGGAGGCAAGATGACATTGATTTCTTTCTGGCAAAGTTGATGGAACTCTACGGGGATACGCCTGCCGCCCTGGAGCAATATCGACAATACCTCTCCGACCACCCGGATGGAACCTATCAGTACTATGTCGAACGAAAATTACGCCCGAAAAAATGAGACGATCTCTATTCTTTTTCCTCATTGGTCTGGTGATCAGTCTGGG
>JBCCCJ010001336.1:0-2169 GCA_039033615.1 Bacteroidota bacterium | reverse complement strand
CCGTTAGGGATGCACACCTCGGTAGCGAAGCGTCCCCATTTTTCTCTTAGGGAGACTTGAAAAATAACTTCCTCTTTTCGCGTAGATATTTCTTTCCAGATCAAGGAAGAAAAACCGAGTTTGGCGGGCCAAATGAGGCTTTTTTTGACGATGAGATGGAAAGAAAGAACGAGTGAAAAGGTCCAAGTTATTTTTTGAGTATCCCTTAGCAGGCGCATCGCGACTGCCATTTACTAGGATATTCTTTCTGTGGTGGCATTTGACGTACATCCAGTTTATGCAAGTCAATGTATTTTCCCCTACAACCGCTCCAACACCAACACCACATCACTCTCCAGCGTCGGCAGCACTTTCACCTTGCCGCTACCCTGCAAGCTCTTGGCAGGTTGAAAGCGATTGTTCACGGGGTCGAACCAGCGCGCTAGGTATTGGCCCTGTAGGTACAATTCTACCGCATCCTGGCGAGGAATGTACACCAGGACGGTATTCTGATCCATGGATTGGAGCACCGAAATGAAATGGTTGTATTGCTCTTCTCCGGGTTGTTGGACGAGCAGATGATTGGCGGGACGAAGATTCCACCACTGAAAATTGCGAAAGAACTCTCCTGCATAACCAATCTGCAAACTGCCGGGGAAGTCGATGCTCTGTCGCCAGGTGCTCACGTGCTTGGGCTGACCGTGATTCAGGATTTTCTCTCCTTCCCGAATCCATGGCCAGATACCATTGGCGCCGTAGGTAATGCCTGCCACGGGCGTCGCAAAGAGGCTCCAATAGGAGGCATTCCGCACGTCCTCATCGGTGATTTGGTTGCGAATTTCTTCGTAGTTGGGTTCCAAATTGATGGTGGGGCGGGCAGGTAAGTGCTTCCAGCGGGTGGCGATTTCTCCTTTGTTGATCCAATCCACCGTGCCTTGTCGATTGGAATGGCTCGATTGATAGCCCACGATGTCGAGCCAGTCTTCCTCGCGGTGATTGTCGCCAATCCACAAGCGGCCGTGAGGGTGTTGAGCGACCACACCCGGAGGATCATCAGCAAAGACCCGTCGCCCAATTTCCAGCCAGCGCTGCTCATATTCTCTGGCGAAGCGGCCATCCCCTCCCAGCATCCAGGCCACCTGATGACCCTGATAGCGGGCAATGATATAGCGAGCCAACTTTACCGCTTCTTCCAAGGGTAAGCTGTAGCCCGGACTCAATTCTCTCCCTTGGCCTACGGGTAATGCCCACAACAAGACTGGGGCTGCAATCAAGCCAAATTCATTAACCTGATCCATTTTTTGATCCAGATGCTGAAAAAACTCTGGATGTACTTCGAGGCGGCCCTGCCCGGAATAGGCCACCTGTCCCTGACTGTTTTGGTCGCAGCCCCGCCATTGAGTGGTCACCAATTGAATCACGTTGTAGCCATGATTCACCCGGTGCTGAAGATAGGTGCGCCATTCTTCATCGGTGGATTTCAAGGCTCCATTCCAGGCAGTGCAAGCCGTCCAGAAAAAGGGGGTGCCGTCCTCATGAGCCAAGTGATAGGTGCCTTCCTGATGGAGGAGACCGCCTTGTTGGTAGATCGCCAAGGGGCTTTCGGTTTCCACACATTCGAAGGAGCCGCTTTGGTTGTGCAGGCCTTCGTCTGATTCATTGGAGCAAGTGGTTGTATAGCGCCAGGTACCGATTTCATTGGGAGCGAATCGGACCCGGAATGTATTCCCCCCGTCCCAAAATCCCTGAACGGTTCTCAATCGGCCAGAAGGCGCAGTAAAAGTTGCGGAAAACTCCTTGAGGTCGTAGAGCGGATGTTCGTAGGTCTCTTGGCTGGTGAAGGTCAATTCATGCTTCATCCAGCGACCCGTCTGGGCGAATCCGCAGAGGGGAAGGCAACAGAAAAGAATCAGATACAGACGCATGGGGAGAAGGGGTTAGTTCTTGTAAGGAAGATAAGAAGAGAATCAGGAAGAAACGAGGGAGGATCGTTGTACCGCTACTTTCAATGGCTTGAGGTAGCTTGGTCTTCCCAGGCCGAGTAAATCGAAGTAGACTTGAAGAGCTTTTATTAAACCAAAAAACAATTTTCGGATTTGTGTATGTAATAGTTCAAATTTCAGGGTAAAACTGGCAGTCCAGAAAAACCGTTGTCTGATCTGGGTTTGTTATCGTACCGCAGCTATTGGG
>JBCCCJ010001335.1:0-2174 GCA_039033615.1 Bacteroidota bacterium | reverse complement strand
GCTTCATGGAAGCCATGACCATGGCATACCACCGCTACCACGGCTTGGAAACCCGCATCGTTCGGATTTTCAACACCTATGGTCCCCGCATGCGGATCGACGATGGTCGAGCCCTGCCAGCCTTTGCCACCCAAGCCATGCTAGGGCAAGACATCAGCGTCTTTGGTGACGGCAGCCAAACCCGGAGTTTTTGTTATGTGGATGACCTGATCGAAGGCATTTACCGACTGCTCCTCAGTGATGAAGTCATGCCGGTCAACATCGGCAATCCTTCTGAAATTACCATCTTGGACTTCGCCAAGGAAATCATCGAACTGACTGATTCTTCTAGCAAAATCTCCTTCCAGGATCTCCCCAAAGATGATCCCAAGGTGCGCAAGCCAGACATCACCCGCGCAAGAGAAATTCTTGGTTGGGAGCCCTCCTACAGCCGCCGCGAAGGTTTGGCCAAAACGCTGGATTACTTTAAACAACAATTGGATGGGGTTTACCAAGTCTGAGACACCCATTTCTGATCTGTGGTTGATCCAACCAGATGTATTTGGAGATTCCCGAGGCTTCTTTCAAGAACTCTACAACCACAATCATTTCAAATCCTTGGGGTTGGGACACCTGAATTTTGTTCAGGATAACCTTTCCTATTCTACCAAAGGAACCCTACGAGGACTGCATTATCAGGCTCCTCCTTTTGCTCAGGGCAAATTGATTTGTCCCTTGCAAGGGAGTGTGTTGGATGTTGTGGTAGATATTCGCACCAACTCTGCCACGTATGGGAAGAGTTATTCGGTCGAATTACACGCAGAGGAGCATCAGATGTTGTACGTACCGCCAGGATTTGCCCACGGATTTCAGGTCTTGTCTGATAGCTGTTTGTTTTTTTATAAATGTACAGACACCTACCACCCAGATGCGGAAGGAGGACTTGCTTGGGATGACCCTGCATTAGCAATTCCCTGGCGAGAGATCGAACCTGTTTTGTCGAAGAAAGATTTGGTGCATCCTAGCCTGAGAGATTTGGCATCTCCTTTCTAACTTGCGAGCTGTTGTCTGATACATCTTACCTTCAAATCTTCATTCCATGAAAGGGATCATTCTGGCTGGCGGTTCTGGTACCCGCTTATATCCACTGACCATCTCCGTCAACAAACAGCTGATGCCAGTGTACGACAAGCCGATGATTTATTATCCCTTGTCGGCCCTGATGTCTGCTGGAATTCGAGAAATTTTGATCATTTCTACTCCCCAGGATCTCCCACTGTTTGAAAAACTATTGGGCGATGGGTCAAGAATCGGCATGTCCTTTTCCTACGCGGTTCAAGAAAAGCCAGAAGGACTGGCTCAGGCTTTCCTCATCGGAGCAGACTTTGTGGGGGATGATGACGCTGCTCTCATTTTGGGAGATAACATTTTTTACGGCGATCACTTGGGAGAAACCCTGCATAAGGCCCGGGAAACCGTGAGTCAGGAAGGGGGCGGTATGGTATTCGCCTATCACGTAGCCAATCCCACTGCCTATGGCGTGGTGGAATTTGACGAGGCAGGCAATGCCATCAGCATTGAAGAAAAGCCGGAAAAGCCAAAATCATCATTCGCTGTACCAGGGGTATATTTCTATGACCAGGACGTGATCGAAATCGCTCGCAACCTCAAACCTTCCCCTCGGGGAGAATTGGAAATCACCGATGTCAATCGCGAGTATTTGAAAAGAGGCAACCTCCGGGTGTCCATCCTCGGCAGGGGAACTGCATGGCTCGATACCGGAACGCATGAATCTCTCATGCAGGCGGGAAGCTTTGTGCACATCATCGAAAAACGCCAAGGGCTCAAAATCGGCTGCATCGAAGAAATTGCTTATCGCATGGGCTTCATTGATGCAACGCAACTGGAAAGCATCGCTACCCCTCTCTTGAAAAGCGGGTATGGCAGCTATTTGATGCAGCTTCTCCAAGATTGATTCCCAAGACAATTTGGACTGCGGTTTTGCCATGAACGGCAGAGGTGTTAGTTTAGAGGCGCTTAGGCACCTCTGATCCATATCCTCCAGCATCATGGCCAAAAAACCTGCCCCAAAGCGGAAAAAATCCGCTGCTCCAGCATCTACTTCCCCTTCTGCGGGCTTCCTTACCAACCTCAAGCCCTGGCAACGCTTGGGCATTCAGCATGTCAGCATCATC
>JBCCCJ010001334.1:0-2174 GCA_039033615.1 Bacteroidota bacterium | reverse complement strand
ATGGAAGCCTGGAAGAGCTTTCCAGCTTTCGCCTGGAAGACCTGGTGTACTACTTGCTAGAACAAGGCTTGATCGAAGTAGAAAATCCCACCTACGGCACCTTGAGCATTTCCGCAGCGGGAAAGGCGTATCTGGAATCTCCCCAGGACCTTTGGGCGCAACGCAAGACCGTATTCACTGGCTGGTGGGGCTATGCCCTCAAGCAAGTGCTGAAAGGGCTTCGCAAAGACGCTGCCAGTAAACTGGGGAAGCAGCCCTATGAACTCTTCAGCAATCATGCGCTTCAGTTGATGGTACGCAAACTGCCCTCCAGCAAGATTGAGTTGCAAGCCATTCCCGGCCTCAGTGAACTCGATGCAGTCATGACAGAGCAAATTCTGAATGAGATCGCGGAGATCTCCGGGAAAAAAGCCATCGACGCAGAAAAGGGGATTTTCACCAGGGCAAATTCTCCCAGTTGCCGCAAAGTCAAAGAGATGTATGAGTCAGGTTTCAGCGTGAGCGAGATTGCCACGCGCAGGGAACTGAAAGAGACAACTGTCCAAGGCTATCTGGAGATCCTGCACGAGGCTGGGATGTTGGACCTCAAACCTTGGATAGAGGAAAAATTGGAAGCCAAAGCCTTATACAAAGGCACCGAATACTTCCGGTCGGTAGAAGATGATCGCCTAAAGCCTGCCCATGAAGTGCTGGGACTGGATTACGATACGTTGCGTCTCTGCCGACTGTATGTGCTCAAAGTGGGAGAACCCCTGATGCGGTACGCCTCTTAAAAATCAGAGCTTTTGTATGTTTTCATTGCTTCCTCTTTGTGTTGACAAAGAGGAAGTTATGGCGTAGAAATGACCTAGCGATTCCAGCGTCGCAGTTGCTCGATCAACTGATAGTCCTGCTCGTTTTTGATGAGGCTACCCGCGTGTGGGGGCAAATTTTGCTGGAGATTGATCTCTTCGAGTTCTTTGAGGCTGATCCGCTCCAGCAGGAGCAATTTGATCCAATCGATCAATTCACTGGTAGAAGGGCGTTTCTTCATCCCTTTCATCTCTCTTACCTCATAAAAGATCTTCATGGCCCGGTTGAGCAATTCCTGATCCAGGGCGGGGAAATGGACATCCATGATCCGCTTCATCGTAGGAGCCTCCGGGAATTGGATATAGTGAAACAAGCATCTCCGCAAGAATGCATCTGGCAACTCCTTCTCATTGTTGGAGGTGATGATGACTACTGGGCGGTGTTTGGCTTGCACGGTTTTCTGCAATTCGTAGCAGTAGAATTCCATGCGATCCAGTTCCAACAACAAATCATTGGGGAATTCGATGTCTGCTTTGTCGATTTCGTCGATGAGCAACACTACGCGCTGATCTGCTTCAAAGGCTTCCCAGAGCTTCCCTTCTTTGATGTAATTGGCTATGTCGTGCACCCGATCAGAACCTAGTTGAGAATCCCGGAGACGGGAGACTGCGTCATATTCATACAGTCCTTGCTGAGCGGTGGTGGTAGACTTGACGTGCCAACTGAGCAAGGTCATGTCCATCGACCGAGCGATTTCCTGTGCCAGCATGGTTTTTCCAGTACCCGGTTCTCCCTTTACCAGGAGCGGTTTTTCCAGGTGGATCGCGGCCTTAACCGCAATTTGCAAATCCTGCGTAGCAATGTAGGTATCGGTGCTTTGGAAAGGGTTCATAAGGAAAACTCGTGAATTCTCGGGTCACAAACATACAGCCAAAGAAGGGAGCCCTCCTAATTCGCTGCGTTTTTGATCAATTGCATGGAAAACCTAACATCCTGACTGCTTCCTTATTCCTGGGTCGTTGCCTAGGCCTCGCAGACCTAAGAATCTCGTTTTTTCGCTTGCCTGTCTCCAAAGGAAGCATCTAACAACTATTTTTCCCCTCAGAATATTGCGACACTTTGGTGCATTTTCGGTAAAAACATAACGTAGCTTGGGTTGTAGCTAGTAAATGCCAACAAAACGTGGCATATTTGTCTCATCCAGAAGCTAACTATCCTTTCATTCACAGGTTCTCCCTGTCTCTTGTTGATAGAAGAATTTGTTTCTACCGCTTTACGAAATCTTCAGTAGCCCTGAAGTTCTTGTACCTTGTTATCGCTTTTAGAAACGCAGGCGCAGATATTCCATCTGGGCCTGTTTTGTTTATGAAGCAACCACGCCT
>JBCCCJ010001333.1:0-2181 GCA_039033615.1 Bacteroidota bacterium | reverse complement strand
CTCCGACTTTTGGAAACAATTCCCTGCTTCTCTTCTGATACTTTTGGTCCATAGATTTTCAATCAGAGATAGATGGACACGAAGTATTGGGTGCAAACACAAGGAACTGTACAGGCCGATCGCTATTGGGAGCGATCAGAGTGGATGGCGGGTGATCAACCTCCGTTTCTAGAATACCTGGAGGCGTTGGAGTCTCCCGTAACCAAAGAGGCTGGATTTCAGGCCACGACTTTTTGGATCGGCTGGCAAAATTCTACCAAATACGAAATGATCTTGGATCCCTATTCCTTGTATCGCATGGGGGATGAAGGAATCGGTCTGGGAATGCAGCGGTTTTCTCCAACTGGGGAACCCACTACCTATTTGGCTCCCCAAGGAGAAGCGGTTGACTTATGGGTAGAAATGAATGGCCCGGAAGAACTGCTCCAACCCTATTTGTATGTAGCTTTTGAGGATCGATCGCTGTGGAAATCTCCGGTTCGAACCTTGCGTCATCTCCGGCCTGCCCAAAAGGATCAGATGGGCGTATTTCTCGTTCAATCGGTGGCCTTGGTAGATCTGTTTCACTTGGTCGAGGAATTGCTGGTAGAAGGTCGTTTTCCCGCATATTTTGAATCCTTCGAAGCAGAATTAGGGATCTCTACTCCAGAAATGGGATTTCGCCTCGCCTGGAGGTGCCAAGAATGTGAAGGAATCCCTGCTTCGATCATGGACGAAATGTCCCACTTTGGCTGGCAACTCTACCCTCATACCAACGGTTGGAAAGCCCACAAAGAATGGCCGGTTGGGGTTCCGGTAAAAGAAGCGATGGCCTCCATGCTGGTTCAGTGGCCAGAAATTTGGTCTTCCCTGCGCCACCACGGATTGGCAAAACGGGATCTCTGCCTTCAACTGAGCACCAACAGCTTGACTCGGTGCGTATTACCTCCAGATCTGCTACAGAAAGTCGCAGGTTTTGGAATTCAACTGGAGATCTGTGGCTGATCCTGCCAGGAAACGATGAGTCCCGGCAAAAGCATTTTTTCCCCATAGGTCGAAATGCTAACTTGCGCGCCAGAATCGTAATGATATGGCCTTAGCGCAGCATTTGTCTCAAGAAGTCCGCTTTCAACAACAGGTGGACAATGCCCGAGAATATTTGATTCCTTTTATTGAGCAGGGCTTGCCGATAGAGGCTGGGACCCGGGTGATGGAAATTGGGTGTGGAGAAGGGGGCGTTTTGCGTCCATTTGTCGAGAAGGGAGCCTATTGTCTGGGAGTAGACCTAAGTGAGAGCCGGATTGAAACGGCCAAGGCTTTGATGGCAGCAGAGGTGTCTGCGGGGAAGGCTAGCTTTTTGGCCCAAAATGTCTATGAGGAAAGCTTTCGGGCGGCCCACCAGGCCAATTATGATCTGATCATGCTCAAAGACACCATCGAGCACATCCCCGAGCAGGAGAAATTCATCCCCTACCTTCGCCAATTCCTCAAACCTGGTGGCACCATCTTTTTCGGCTTTCCACCGTGGCGCATGCCTTTTGGGGGGCATCAGCAGATTTGCCGGAACAAATGGGCCAGTAAACTGCCGTGGTTTCACCTCCTTCCCAGAGGCATGTATGCTTCTGTGCTGCGCGCCTTTGGAGAAAGCACCCGGATCGTGGAGGACTTGCTCGAAATCAAAGATACCGGTATCTCGACTGCTCGTTTTGAGCGCATCATTCGGAAAGAATCTTTTGAAATCGTGGCCCGTACTCACTTCTTGTTCAATCCCATTTATCGCTATAAGTTCGGGTTGAAGCCTAGAAAGCAAGCGGCCTTGATCACGGCGATCCCTCACTTCAGAGATGTGGTAACCACAGCTGGTTGGTATTTGGTTCAGCCCAAGGGGTGATTTTTTCTGGAAATAGGGCCATTTGATAAGATTGTCTTGGACCAAGGTAGGAGAGTTTGTACCTTGCAGCTCGCAAAGATTTACTCAAATTGTATCCTTCATGGTGGATGCCATCCTCTCATCCCTGATTCTCATTGGAGCAGCGTTGTTCGTCCTTCTGACCGCAGCTGCCTATACCGTATACCTGGAGCGGAAAGTAGCTTCCTGGATTCAGCAGCGGGTAGGTCCCAACCGTGTGGGCCCATTCGGATTGCTACAGCCATTGGCTGATGTGATCAAGCTGATCCTGAAGGAAGACATTGTGCCGGAAT
>JBCCCJ010001332.1:0-2183 GCA_039033615.1 Bacteroidota bacterium | reverse complement strand
CTTGCTAGTTTCCACGGTTCGCATTGTGTTCCTGGACATTCCGATAGCTGTTCCCGGATGATCCGTATTGGAATGGTGCGCCGCTAGGGCTGACACTTCCCTGCTTTTCAGGTCCTGCCACAACTGTTTCAGGAATTCTTTCTACTGGGTCGGAGAGGAATCCTATGTCAACTGGGAGCCTAGATTTTCCCTGGGGTGGGAATTTCGACAAGGGCTACGTGCAAAGGCTGCCTACAGCCGGATGAGCCAGTATTTTCACCTGCTGAGTAGCAGTGGGGTAGGGGTACCCAATGACATTTGGGTGCCTGCTACAGAGAACATCCCGCCTGCCATAGCCCAGCAAGTAGGGGTCTCTCTAGAGAAAAACTGGAGCGAGGCAGGAATTTCGGCTTCGCTGGAGATGTATCACAAAACTTTACGTGAGTTGCCGGGCTTTGAGCGGGGAGCGAATCTATTACGGGGGCTGGACGATGAATGGGAAGCGAATTTGCTGACTGGAGGAGAAGGTCGCATTCAAGGCATGGAATTCATGTTGAGCCGAGAAGGAAAAACAGTCTCTGGATGGATGTCTTATACCTTGATGCGTAGTGAACGGCGCTTTTTGCAAGAAGGAGAAGCCTGGTTTTTTGACCGCTTTGATCGGCGGCATATGTTCAGTATGGTGCTGATGATGCCCATGAAACGGACTTGGACCTTCACTTGTGCGTTTCGCTATTTGACGGGAGCGCCAGTCACGGCACCCATCGCTTCACAGCGAGATGCAGATGGCAATTTGGCATTCATTTATGGAGCAAGAGGAAACGTGCGCATACCTGCTTACCATCGGCTAGACGTAGGTTGGGAGCGCCGCTTTCGGAATTCTGAAGGGAAAGAACGTGGGCTACACCTCGGGATTTACAATCTCTATAATCGTCAGAATCCTTTTTACTTAGAAGTGGTAGAGGGAGGGGGAGACGAACTGCAATTTCGTCAGCAGTCCGTATTTCCGATTCTCCCGAGTGTGTCGTATTCCTGGTATTGGTGAGGGAGAAGTCGCATCCGATCAAGCCAATTGTGAGTTGATAGGAGGAGTCGATTTCTTTTTCTTTAGTCCATACTTTTTGAGCGTGTATTTAATTCCAATGGTTCCAACGATGGTTGGAGCTACCCATGGAATGACGGCCCAATATCCGGGAAGCAAACCTGCCAAGAACTGATTTGCTCCAAATACAAAGAAGGCGGTGTAAGCAGCAATGCCACTGGTACACATGCCGACGATGTGTTGTTTGAGCCAATTGGCGTCGGTAACGGGCTGCTTGGCGTCCTTGAGAAAACGAGGCAGGTCAGCCATGCCCAAGCCCCCAAAAATGAACATGAGGACGGCTACGTTTTTCCCTTCCAAATAGATCCCAAAGCTAATCAACGCAGCACTTGCCAAGAGAATGGCGGCGCGGAACCACAGATGCTTGGCCTGAAAGGAAGGTGAAAGCCCTTTTTTCTGATTCAGAATGGCCACCCCGTACCAAAGCGGACGTGCGGTGATCAGGGCGATGAAACCCAGGTAGGCGGCCATCTGATAGCGACCGACGAGGACATTTTTGACGCTGAGCAAAGCCGCCGAAATCACGACCACCCACATGAAGATCAGGTACAGTTTGCCAAGGTGACGGTGGTTGATACCGCCCTTTTTGGTGAATATCGGAATCCAAAATATGCCGAGACTCAGGAAGCCAGCAGCGATGTGGAGGAACAAAAGGATTTGAGAAATGAGTTGCATGACGAAAGGATTTGATTCCAACTACGCCAGAAACCGACTGAAGGTCAAATGTTTGGGATGGATGACAAGCCAAAGGGATGATTGGCAAAGGCAAGTGATGAATGGAAAGGCTTGGGATGAATGTCAACGGGGAGGAGTAGGATGTCTTGGAGGGATGAGCGACAGGCAGGATAAAGGAGCTTACAGCAATAAAGAGCCAGTTTCTTTTTGAGGGAATACCTGAATTTTCGATACCTTTCCGAGGAGAAACTTGATATCTCCACCATCCGGTGGCAAATTGCCACCTGTGTTGCCCGAGTTCGTTAATCTGGTCCGATATGTTGTTGAAAGAATGGTTTGAGGAGGGGAGAGAGCCATTGATCCCGATTTCGCTTCGAAACGGGCAAGAAGTGGTACTTACGCCTGTTTTGCTCACGGATATCCCCCG
>JBCCCJ010001331.1:0-2184 GCA_039033615.1 Bacteroidota bacterium | reverse complement strand
TCTTCTTCAACTTTGGTACCGACGGTGCTACTGCCGGTGAGCAGACCTATTATTGGGATGAGGTGAAGTTTGGAGAAGATACCATGGTTTCTATCTCTGGGCTGCTAGAGGCAGGATTGAAATGTTATCCCAACCCCGTCGCCAACCAGATGACGGTAGCGTTTGAAAAGAACATCGAAAGCATCAGTGTATGGACCTTACAGGGACAGTTGCTGATGGAGAAAAAGGTTCAAGCGACTCAAGGTTCTTTTGACACCAGCCACCTGCCAGCAGGTACCTATCTCTTACGGGTGCAGGCCGAAGGGCAAGTTGGTAGCTATCGATTCTTGAAATACTAGATTTGGTTAACACACAAGGGAGGAGGGATTTACCGATGGTAAGTCCCTCCTTTTTTTCTTCTATCTCGGCAACTTTCATGGATTTGGTGTTATTTGCGGGGTGCATTTTCACGCACGCACTAGCCCCTTTTTGAACATTCATTTCTTCAGCCTCTTGACATGAAGCTTCGATGTGCCTGGGTTGCCTGTCTCCTGGTGACTGGTTTTCCCTCTCTTTTTTCTCAAACTCAACGGTGCCATACGACCGAATATCAAACCCTGGTTGAATCCCAGAATCCTGGTTTCTTCCAACGCCGTCAGGCGATAGACGCCCACGCAGCCGCTCATGCGCGAGACAAAGCTACCTTTGGCAGCCGTACCGGAGATGGCGTGATCACCATCCCGGTAGTGGTTCACGTGCTGTACAACATTCCTGAAGAAAATGTCTCCGATGATCAGGTAATGTCGCAGATTCGCATCCTGAACGAAGACTTTCGCCGCCTGAATCCAGATACCGTCAATACGCCGGTGGCATTCCAAAGTGCGGCCGCAGATACCCGGATTGAATTTTGTCTGGCTGACATTGATCCTGATGGTCAACCCACCACCGGGATCACTCGAACCCCTACCAACAATGCTTCCTTTGGCCTCAACAATGCGATCAAGTTCGCTTCGACGGGAGGCAAAGACGCTTGGCCTAGGGATCAGTATATGAATATGTGGGTTGGAGACATCGCAGGAGGGGTTTTGGGGTATGCCCAATTTCCTGGTGGCGCCCCCGAGACCGATGGCATCGTGGTGGATTATCTGTATTTCGGAGACATTGGGACCGCGACCCCTCCTTTTCACCTGGGTCGAACCGCCACCCATGAAGTCGGACACTGGCTCAATTTACGGCACATTTGGGGAGATGGGGGTTGTGGCGTAGACGATTTTGTGGGGGATACCCCCTTGGCGGGCGCCCCCAATTTTGATGGCTTTCCTTGTTCCTTCCCCGGACCAAACACCTGTAGCACTGGACCTGGAGATCAGGCAGATATGTTCCAGAATTATATGGATTATTCTGAGGATCTCTGTTTCAACCTCTTTACCAAGGATCAATCCACTCGCATGGAGGCTCTCTTTGAGCCCGGCGGCTTTCGGGAGCCTCTATTGAGTTCCAATGTCTGCTGCCCAGAATCGGCCTGCCCTCGGGTGAGTAATTTTTCTGCGGTAGCACCGGATGATGCTTCCATTTCTCTGCAATGGAGTGGTATTGATACAGCTCAAGCCTATTTCATTGAATACAAATTGCAGGATAGCACCACTTGGGTGGCGGAGGCTACGATCACTGATTCCAGTTATGTCATAACTGGTCTGGACATATGTACCCAGTATGAAGTCCGCATCACCACCGTTTGCTCCAATGATAGCAGTACCTTTTGCCAGTTGTTGCAGGTAGAGACGCTCGGTTGTTGTCGGGCGCCGGAAGAGTTGACAGCCAATGATTTGACGGCTGATTCTGCCAGCCTGAATTGGTCCAACATTTTTGGAGCGAATTCCTATGAGGTGCGGTACCGCTTGGTAGGAGGAAACGGAACCTGGACCCAATTCACCAGTGCAGATACTTTCTTGACTATTTCGGGTTTGCAGTCCTGTCAATCCTATGAATTTCAGGTCAAACCCAATTGCGATACTCTGGGGAATGATTTTTCGAATTCCCGTCAGTTTTTTACGGGCGGATGTGAGGCTTGTACGGAGGAAGATTATTGTACGCCTGCTGCCAACAATACCTTGGTGTTCATCAAGCGGGTAGAAGTGGGTGGAATATTCACCCAGGCTACCGCTTCTGATGGAGGCTATGGCTTTTTTGCCAATACCAGTGAAG
>JBCCCJ010001330.1:0-2186 GCA_039033615.1 Bacteroidota bacterium | reverse complement strand
TTTGACCGGGAGCATATCAACAAAGATCCGCTCATACCACAATCGCTTGGTGATGGCTTCCTCGGCGAGGTAGAGTTGTACCCATTTGGGAATCTCAGGGCTCTTGTGAAACACCCGAGCATTGAATTTGAGATAGTCTTCCCAGTTTTTTACCAGAAAAAAATTCTCTCCTCGCAAAAACTCCTCATAGGCTTGATTGTGCCCCTGCAGCAAAAAGCCCGCTGATCCGATCAGGCATAATGATTGAATCCGATCTCGGTGGGTTTCTGCCACTTCCGTAGCAATCGCTCCGCCCAGAGAGTTCCCCATGAGGTGAAAACGCGCTACCGGAATTTGATCCAGCCACTCCCCTACCCACTTCTGATAGTGTCGGATGTCGTAGGTCAAATGGTCCTCCTGACTGGCTTCCCCAAAGCCTGGCAAATCTGGCACGATGAGGTTCACGTGGCGGGAAAGAAAGCGAGCCGCAAAGAGAAAGCCTTCCTTTCGATCACTGAAGCCATGCAAAAACACCAGGGTAGGTCGATCTCCTGTACCGATGGTCATCCAAGGCATCCGAACCGAGCCTTCATAGACTTCAACCTGTGCACCTAAGCTGCGGGCTGTTCGTTCCAAGAACTTCTGATGCATGAAGCGACCGATTCTTGCCCGAATGTGAGACCACCAATTCATGAGTCAAAGAACGGCATTCCCGAGGATAGAGGCAACGCAATGGGTCAAAGATTCAGTTATAAGGAAAATCCCATGACCAACCATTCTTATGCGTAGCCCATTCTATACCGCTCGTGGCTTTCTGTCTATCCTCGTCGTTTGTCGGTTCATTTTTGGCGCTACCAGCCAACGAGATTTCCTCAGCGGCAGTCAAAAAATCGCCCAAATCAAGGCCTTTGCACCGAATTCGACAGAGCCCTTCTACCAGTTTGATTTTGAATATGATCGAAGCACCTTGGAGCGAGTCGTCTTACGAGACGGCATCAGTGGGGAGTTGGTTGGGACATACGAATTTAGCTTTGAGCGAAAGCTGCTCACGGAACAACAGCAGTATGATTCTGCGGGCGACCTGCTTCAGACCCTAACCTATAGCTATGGATCAGATGGCGAATTGGCAGAAATCACCTGGACATCTGCTACGGCAGGAGAGCCGGAAAGAAGCAATGGCTATGATCGAATCAGTGATGAATTGGTGGTTGGTTATCAACAGGTAGAAGGGGGAAATAGTACCGTGGATAGTTTTTTCATTGATCGGGAAGAGGCAACTCTTTCCATCCGGAGTTCTCTGGCTGACAACCCAGAAGACTTGTTTTGGGAGAACAGGTACGAATGTGACGAAGGTCGATCGCCCTTGAAGCAATGGGCATCAACGTTCCCCTCTTTTTGCCCAACATCCTATTGAATGGCTTTCCCGATTGGATTTCTGGCAATGTAACCAACTGGCAGATCAAGATATGGGAAGGGAATCAGACGATAGGTCAGTCAGGAGAAGTCAACAGTTTGATCGAATACGATGACAAAAACTACCCCATTAGCATTGAACACCTAGAAATAACTGCTACAGGGAATCTTTCGCTCAACGAACAGCGGGTAGAGATCAGCTACCATTGAGGGAGATTCCATTTTTGGCTTCATGGAGAATGAAGATCGTATAGAGTGGCAAAAAAAGTACCCCAAACAACCTTTTCGAAGGGCCAACCCACTACCTGGTATCATTCACTTATCAATCATTTGATACCATGAAGACCTACTCATTTGGCCTCATCGCCCTGGTTGTTTTGCTGTTTACGGCAGCCTGTCAAAACCCCAATTTCTCCTCTGGTGCCTACCTCAAATCCATCTCCGTCAGCGCGGCCGCTGGCACTTCCCCCTACCAAAGATGGGATTTTTCCTATCGGGGCGAAAGATTAGAGGAAGTGAGGTTGCTCCAGACCTCAGACGAGCTCGTCCTGCAAACCATGCAGTACCAATACGCTGGCAATCTCATCCGAAAGATTTCCTATTACCGGGCAGACACCCTTACCCACGAACACACCTTTCTGTATGACGGAGTCAATCAATTGGTCCAAACTCAGACCATTTTCTCTGATCCCACTGCTTCTCAACAGTCCTACGTCTCGGAATACCTGTTTCTGGATGATTCTACCTGGTTGGTCAAACGGCTCCAAGATGATGTCTTGATCAAAGTGGATAGC
>JBCCCJ010001329.1:0-2202 GCA_039033615.1 Bacteroidota bacterium | reverse complement strand
CCTGCATCCGTTCCAAAGGCAGGGGACTCTCCTTCCCCTCATATTGAAAGCGCAACTCAAACAACCGAAAACGACCTTCAGGGGCACTGTTCGCCTGGTCCAAGTTGAGCAGTTTTACATAGACATCTCGCTTCCCAGAAAAAGAAGCCGACAGATTGAGCGCTACCCAATCAGGGTCGCTCCATGTTTGCTTCGGTAGGGTACTTCTCGCGATCTCTTGGGAATTCAAGGCATCAAGGTGCACACTGATTTGCCCCAACTCTCCTCCACTGGCATACTTGAAAGCGATGCCTTCCAGCTGATCCATGGAAACTCCCTGGTACAGCAAAAAGAAAGACTTTTCTGGTAAATTTTTGGGAAGCTGCGCCCAATTGTCTACGCTCCCGTCGCCAAAAATTCGCACGTCTCGAAAATCATCTGCATCTCCGGGAATCACCCTCGGCCAGATGGCCTGTTGGATTTGGGTAGAGCGATCTACGGTTGCAGATATGGCTTGTACGGGGTAATTCTGTTGGATTTCTGCTAGCCAATGCTGAATCGCGGAATCCTGCTCTTCGGAAAAACTCTCCCAGACCGGGATCTCAGAATCCAAGTCAGCGTCCAAGGTATTGTTGAAAAAGGCCATGGATTGGTAATACGCTTCCTGCCGAAAGGGATCATATGGGTGCCCATGACACTGCACACATTCCATGGTGGTTCCCTGCCAAATGGTCCAGGTCGTATTCACCCGATCAATAACCGCAGCGGTTCGATATTCTTCATCCTCGGTTCCCCCTTCGGTGTTGTTCATGCTGTTGCGGTGAAAAGCAGTAGCGATGTACTGATCTTCGGTTGGACTTGGCAACAAATCACCGGCCAATTGCTCCACCGTGAATTGATCAAAAGGCATGTCTTCGTTCAACGCCTGAATCAACCAATCTCGATACTTCCACATGCTCCGGTGAGGATCCTTTTCATAGCCTTGGGTATCGGCGTATCGGGCCAAATCCATCCACATAGCAGCCCATTTTTCCCCAAAGTGAGGGGAAGCGAGCAAGCGATCCACCTGCTTTTCAAATGAGGTGGGAGAATCATCAGCATGGAAGGCAGATATTTCTTCCAGCGTCGGGGGCAAACCAATGATATCTAATCCCCATCGGCGCAGTACATGTGTACGATCCGCCATTGGACTTGGCGCAAGGTCCACTTTGGCTAGCTTGGTGAAAATGAAGGGATCCACTCGGTTGTTGGTCCAACCTAATTCGGCCACTTTGGGGAGAGTTGCTTTTTGGGGAGCAAGGTAGGACCAATGGGTATCCCATTCTGCTCCCTGATCAATCCAACGCTCAATCAACGCGATTTGCTCCTCGGTCATGGGAGGCGCGTCTAGGGGCATGCGCTCTTCTGGATCATGATGCCGGATTTTCCGCATCAATTCACTTTGGTCGGGCTTGCCAGGTACAATGGCTGGGTGTCCGGAGTCCCCTGCCTGCAGGGCTTCCTGCCGAAACAAAAGGTTTACTCCCCCATTCCGCTTCACCCCGCTATGACAATTGAGACATTGTTGGTTGAGAATGGGGCGGATTTCGGTATTGAAATCTACCTTGGGAGATTGACAAGCAACTAATAATAGGAGAAGTCCACCTCCCCAGCTGAGAAGGAAGGGAAGATTGGTTTGGAGATTAGGCATGGCTCAGCAGATTCAGGTTTTCCATTCTTCACTCAAGATACAGAAAGTTGCGAAAGAGGAGGAGAAAAAACCTTTTCAGAGAGCCAAAGGACGATGCCTCTTCTTTAGCAAAGAAGAAATATCGGTGAACATGATTGCGAAGGTTGCCTATCGCATCGACGGCGGCAAGGATTCCAGGCGTTTGATGTGTCCGCGCCCTCCTCTCCCATGCGAAAAGAGATAGTTCTTCCGCTCCTCTTTCATGGCTTCTAAGCGCAGTTCGATCATCCGCGCAAATTCCTCGTACACTTGAAGCAAAGACTCAAAAATCTCTGGCTGAAAAGTGGTCCTGCCCCGAATTTGGTCATAGACCTGATAATAGGTCAACCCATGTTTCTCTCCCACCTGGGCCAGGATGGGTTTGCGGTTGATCCAGGGATGATCCATCAAACGATAGACCCATTTTCCATCCCGATCTCGCTCCCAAGCCCGCTCCAATCGTTTGGGTAAACGTTGCATCTTTCCCAAAAAGGCTTGCAAGAGCTTCCTTAGGT
>JBCCCJ010001328.1:0-2203 GCA_039033615.1 Bacteroidota bacterium | reverse complement strand
GGCGGCTTGTGGCGTTGCATGGGGCTTCGGCGGTTTTTTGCATACTTTTTTGCTGACAAAAAAGTATGGCCCGCGGCAGGCGACACCAAGCTTGGATGAAAGAAGTGGAAAAGGTATTCAGAAAATGTCCAGGAGTATGATTTTTCCTATGTTTCACTAAAAAGGTAGAAGAACCCATTTTTCTGAGAGTTGGTTCGATGGGCTCCCCACAAGTTTCCTTGTCAATGGGCAATCGCAGCCCATAGGGATGCGAATGTTGGTAGCAAATCGAAGATAGAGGGGGTTGTAGCAGGCGCATCGCGAATGCCATTTTCAACAAGCTCACCAATAGGATGTGTGAAATTTGCCGTACCCCCGATCAAGTCGGTTAGCAATTGTTCCTCTGCTTGCTTATGTTGAAGCAAAAGGATCACCAGACCATTTACTTCTCCATGTCTGTTTCTCTGCTTTCCGCCATCCAAGCTCATGCGCCAGCTTTCTCCGAAGCCGCCCTCGAACTCGGCTCCCCCCTGATTGAGCGAAAAACCTGCCGTCCCAAAGAATTGATTTTGGAGGCGGGGAAGGTGTGTGAGCATTTGTATCTGGCGGAGAGCTCCATCATTCGCTGCTTCTATCACGATCAGGAAGGGGAGGAGCAGACCTTGTGGATGAAGCCGGAGCAGACCTTTTTGACAGAATATAAAAGCTTTGTTCACGGGCAGCCTTCGGGTTTTAGCTTGCAAGTGTATGAAGCCACCGAATTGATCTGCATTTCCAGGGCAGCCTTGCTAGAGTTGTATGCCCAATCGCAAGAGTGGGCCTTGTTTGGGCTTCACTTGACGGAACATCTTCACATCACGCTGATCGACGTATTCGTGAACTTGCTGGCAAATGATGCGACCCAAAACTATCGCTACATCGAATATGCCTTTCCTAGCTTCCTGCAGGTCGCCCCATTGAAGGACATCGCCTCCATGTTGCAGGTATCGCCCGTTACCCTTTCGCGGATTCGGTCTGGGACGCAAAGCAAAAAGCAGGTTTCTTAACAAATGTAAAGTGGAAATGGTCCGGGCTTGCCGAGCTTTGTTCTCCCATCCCAAGCCCCGATTACATGCACAAATTTCTCTTCCTGTTGTTGATCTTCACTCCTTTCTCACTTATGGCCCAAAACGGAACCGCCACCACCGAAAAAAAGACCTTCAGCCGCACCACCAGCGTCAGCATCGACATTCAGGCCGATCCAGCTACGGTCTGGAGTTTGCTCACGGATGCTGCTGAGATGCCGAATTGGAATTCCACCATTGTTTCTTTGGAGGGAGACATTCAGGTTGGCAATAAAATTCAATTGGTCAGTACGCTGGACCCAAGCCGGACCTTCAAACTCAAAGTGAAGGAGATGCAGCCCAAGCAGCGGCTGGTGTGGGGAGATGCCATGGGAGAGCGGACCTATACCTTGGAACCGACTTCTGGAGGAACCCGCTTTTCCATGCAGGAGAAAATAGGCGGCCCCATCTTTCCCCTTTTTGCCAGCAAGATCCCCTCCTTTGATGAGTCCTTTGAGCAATTTGCAGCGGATTTGAAGGCTACTGCGGAAAAAGGTTGATTGGGCAAAGGAGTAGAATCCCCTCGACATTATTCTCGGAGTTCTCTATTTTTGATCTACGAAAGACGGTGTTCATTTCGCCCAATCAGTAGATCCTATGGTTTCTCTTGTTCTTCCCTTCCGAATCCTACCACATTCTGCTACCTGGGTTGTTCTCTTCCTTTTGGTAGCAAGCTTCTCTCTGACTGCCTGCCAAGGTGCCAAACAGGGCTCAACGGTAAAGTCAGAGCCTAAAGGGGCCGAGAATATGGCCTATCGCTGGGGAGAAATGGCCTTGCTCGCTACGGCCAACGACACCGAGCGCTTCAACCCTCGCCCGACCATCACCTCTCGCTATTTGGGGTTGATTTTTGTGGCGGTGTTTGATGCCTGGGCACACTACGATGAAGCAGCAGTGCCAGTGTATCTGACAGATGTTGCAAAACGCCCTGCCAAAGAGCATACCTTGCTCAACAAAGAGACGGCCATCAGCTATGCGGCTCTGGGGGCCATGAAGGAATACTACTTCGCTGATTCCGCCTTATTTAACACATTCATGCGAGAAATTGGCCTTGTGCACACGAGGTACTTCGTTATAGCGTCACACCTCACAGAAAGTCTTCCGTCTTTACAAGAAAGTCT
>JBCCCJ010001327.1:0-2205 GCA_039033615.1 Bacteroidota bacterium | reverse complement strand
ACGCAACCGTACAGCACCAAACACATCAAGCCGATGGCATCATGGGTCCAGTCTCCTGCCGGAGCTTTCAGCCACACCAGACTAATGATGCGGATTTGGTTTACAAAGAGTTGTAACAAACAGCCGAGCAGCAGCAGGGCCAGACTCCAGCTAGCTTTCAAAGGGGGATGCCCCTTAGGTCGAGTCAAACTGAGCACAATGATGACCAAATACAAGCCCGTGATCATGGAATGTAGCCCGAGGCATTCGGGATCTACCGAAAAGCCTTCGCCTGACACCCGAAAAAAGTTCCCCTGTACCTCGACGGGCAGTTGCATCAGCTCAAATACCCGTCCGGCTACCGCACTCATTTTCAATCGCAAGGAAAAGGTCAATACCCGCGACAGATACATGCTCACCGGGGACATCAGGAGCAATACCGCCAGTGGAGCCCAACTGGTCTTTCCTCGAAACACCTCATATATCAGCAGAATCGCTGCCCCAAGGGCAATCAAGAGCAGTGACCGAATCTCTAGGAGAAAAAAGCCCGCCAAACAAAGGCCCGCCAGCCAGACATAGCGCAAACTGGTTTCCCCTGGACGATGCGTTTTCAACAGCAACGGGAACAACAGCAGACCTACCAGGAATTGAAAATTCACTTCGACGGTCTGAGTCAAGGCTGGTGCCGCTGCAAACAGCATCCCCAAGCCCAAGAGCCAGGGAAGGAATGGCTCTTGGAACAGGGGAAAGCGCTTCTTGCCGCCCCTTATGGATGGACTCCCTTTTTTCATAGCCCCAATCGCTGCTTGGTGAATGTGCCAATTACCACTAAGGCGATCAAGCCAATCAACAACCATTCGTGGGGTTCGGGTACGGAGCCATTCCCTGAAAATGTTGCGTTGCCGAGGGTGCCTTCATTCTCTTCGATGCCAAAGCGTTCGTAGTCCACCTGACTTTCCAATACGACCAAGCTAGACACCGGACTGACCACAAAGCCTTCTTCCGCCTGGCGCAGCCAACGATCTTCCATGGCTTCTTTTTCAAAATAAAGAGGCCCAATGTCTCGCAACAATTGTTGATAAGTGAAAAAACGCATCACGTGATCAGGCGCCTCGACAACCGCCTCAGCTGTAGCACTGCGTCGAATGCTGAAATCGGTGCCAGGAACTTGAATGAGGTCGGGAGATTCTGGCACAACCGGAAATTGTTCTTGCTCCAACAGTTGCCCCAATTTCTCCACCGAACCCGCAGCAAATGACACCAGGCGCAATTCCTTGAGCGAGCGCAGCAAGGGAGAGACTTCCCGATCCAGATGATACCAACGTACAGGCGAGGGTAGCTCCGACAAATAGGTCTGTAAGTTCAAAGCGTACTGGCTCCCTTCCAAGTCAGACAGCAACGGCGATTGTTCTGGCGAATGAGAAACGACCAATGTCTGAGCCGGATTGGGAAACCGATGTAAGGGGATCAAGCTGAATTGCCAATCCTTACAACTTTGGAACACTGCCCACAGGTTTTTTTCCGTTACCCGCACTCGTCCTGGCACATAGGCATATACCGGATGATCCTGTACCTGCTCCCAAACCGATTCCACTTCCCACCAGTTCCAGGCAGCGTTGAGGTCCAGGATGATTTCTTTGGCGACAAAATCTTCTTGCTGCCAGGGGGTAGGTTGTAGCTGATAGCTATGTTCGCCAAACGAAAAGACCCCATCTGCCAGTTCCGAAGCCTCAAAGCTGACCCGCCAGTTGGGGACGTAGCTGCCCTGGTAGCCGATCATGTCGTCTGATTCGTACCAAGAGAAAGGTACTTCCAGATCAGCAGGTCTTGCTTCGCCCCAGCTCAGTTGAGTTTCGGCGTATACTTCCGAGACATCTGGTCCGTCAAAGGGAATTTCTCCCAAGTGCAACACTCCCTCTTTCCCAGAAAGGGGCACACTGATCCCGATTTTGAAGCGACGACTCTTGCCAGCTGGAACCGGGAATACGGTAACACTCAGGCGATTGCCTTCCTGCCAGTGCATCAGCGCAGGATCTCGCCGTTCTACGCCTACAATTTCTACGTAGGCGCTATCGGCCTTGCCTTTGGTGGTCAGGCGAGCCGGTTGTTCTACCCCTTCGATCCAGAGCGAGAGGGAAGTAGCGACACCGCCTTCTGGCAGGTAAAAGGAATAGACGGCTTCTTGGTCGCCCCAGGTATCGGTACTGCTGACAACGATCTCTTTTT
>JBCCCJ010001326.1:0-2215 GCA_039033615.1 Bacteroidota bacterium | reverse complement strand
GTCAGAACCTCAAATCAGGAAATTTCTTTAGCAAATTCTCTATCCCAAACATGGTCTAAGCAAGCTCCCCTATTCTTTTCCATATTCTCCTGGCCAATTAATTCTTTACAGAAGTGAATACCCCCTCCTTATCCGTCAACAAAGGCGAAAACGACAAGCTCGACATCAAAGCCTTCCTGTTCAAGCTGGTAGACCATTGGTACTACTTTGCGGTGAGCATCGGAATCTTTGTGGTTCTGGCTTTGTTTTACATCAAACGAACCGCCCCTACCTTCGCCGTCAACGCCACCATGTTGATCAGCCAGCCTACCGAAGCCGATATGCCGGGCGATGCCATCATGGGTAACATGCGGAAATTTCACGCTACCCAGTCCTTAGAAAACGAAATTGAGATCCTTACTTCCCATCAGTTGATCCGGAACGTGATTGGAGATCTGAATATGGAAGTTGGCTATTATGAGGATGGTACTTTCCGCCCCGTTGAGTTGTACCAATCTTTGCCATTTGAGGTAGTCTTGGATACCAGTGAATTCCAATTGGTCAACGCGCAGTTCTACCTCGAGTTTCTCTCCAGCGACCGCTATAAGATCAAGGTAGAAACCGATTTCATCCAAACGGTGCGGCTTGAAGACGATGCCACCAAAAGTTACGAAGATCGGCCGTTTGATTATGAAGGAGAAGGAGTCGTTGGGAAACCGTTTTCGACAGATTACTTCAATTTTACCATCAACAAGACAGACCTGAAGGCGGACTTGAAGAAACTCGCGGGCAGAAAGCTCTTTTTTCTGATCAAAAAGCCGACCTCCCTGGCAGACAAATACCGCAACAAGCTCAACGTTACCACGACGGGTGAGGAATCCTCCGTGATCAACATCTCGCTGGAAGGCGCTGTGCCGAAGAAAGAGGTGGACTTTTTGCGCAGCCTCTGTGATTCCTACATTGATCGCCGCTTGATAGAGAAGAATTACCTGGCCAGTAAAACCATTGAGTTCATCCAAGAGCAGCTCGATATGGTGTCTGATTCTTTGAAAGATGCAGAAAATGCTCTGTCAAGAATTCAAAGTTCACAAGCCACCTTCGACCCGACATCTATCGCTACCGAAGCCAATCAACGGCTGATGAATTTGCAGGCAGAACTCGCCAATGCTGGCAAACAACAACAATACCTCACCTCCGTCTTGGGGGACCTGACTGCCGGAAGTGGCATGAATGAAATTGTGGTCCCTTCTTTCGTTGGGATAGACGACCCCTTGCTGAATTCCAGTGTGGGCGAACTCAAAACGCTCTATTCAGAAAAAGTAGGAAAAGAAGCCTTGGGTCAAAAAATCGAAGTAGAAATCATTGATCGTAAGATTGCTGATATCACTACCCGGATCACCCAGAACGTACGCGGTCTGATTCGCAGCATCGACCTGGATATTGAATCAAAGGAAGCTCAAATCGCCGGCCTGCAAAGCACCATTCGGCGATTGCCTCGCAGCAGCCAGAACATGAACAAGGCCTTGCGGAACATCGAGATCACCGACAATCACTATAACTATCTGGTGCAGAAGCTTACGGAAGCAGGGATCACCCGAACTGCCAATACCGCTGACTCACGGGTCTTGGACCCCGCTCGCCGGATCGGTGCTGGCCCAGTCGGTCCTAATAAAGGCTTGATTCTCGCGGTATCCATTCTCTTCGGCATCCTGATTCCTGTGCTGGTGATCTACGCCAAGGATATGTTTGACGATACCATCAAGAGTCAGAATCAGATCGAAGAAATGACCGGGGTGCCTGTCCTGGGAACCATCGCGCACAACAGTGAGGACGAAGAGTTGTACGAACTGAATAACCTGACCTCGCAGGTGGTGGAATCTTTCCGCTATCTCAAAGTCAACCTGCAGTTTGTGGGAACGGACAGTCCCAAAAAGATCATCAGCGTTACCTCTACCATTCCACAAGAGGGCAAGACCTTCTGTGCCTTTAACCTGGCCTCCGTTACGGCGGTATCTGGGAGTAAGGTGGTGGTGATCGGTGCGGATATCCGTAAACCGGCTCTACACAAGGCTGCCGGCCTGGAAAACAAACTGGGGCTCACCAACTTCCTGATCAATCAGGCGAGTGTGGAGCAAATCGTTCAGAAGACTCACCTGAAGGATCTGGATGTCATCACCAGTGGGCCGATTCCTCCAAACCCCACCGATTTGCTCAACAAGCCACGCTTCAAGCAATT
>JBCCCJ010001325.1:0-2216 GCA_039033615.1 Bacteroidota bacterium | reverse complement strand
TTTCCAGTCAGTTCTGCGGGAACGGTTTGTTGTTTCCAAACCCTGAAGTTACCTTGCTCATCGTAGAGGTATACCAATACTTCCTGGTGAGGAAGCTCCGAAACCAGAGAGATAGGCGGGGAAGGATGATCTGATTGGTGAATATGAATCGCCTGCAAAGCGGTAAGGTTGCGCAAGAAGCGAAAATCTCCGTAGGCTGGATCTGCCAAATATATTCTGGTGATGTGCTGAATGTCTCTAAAATCAACCTCAGACACGGATACTTTCTGTTCGTGCTTGTGGCTTCGGCACATAGATTCCGTTCCGAGAGGAGATTGCAAAAAGGCCAACCAACACATCTCCTGATACAGTTGGGTAGCTACGGGGAAGGTCTCATACGACGTCTCCTCTTGACTCTTTCGCTGATGAAAGCCTTTCCAAGCAAGGAAGAATCCCCAAAAGGAGGGATGTTCAAACCGCCACAGCTCCCCCATCTGGACAAGCAATTGTCCCTTTTCGATGCTCTCAATCGCTAGTTGATGCTTTTCTAACAGTTGAAAGACCCGAGAATGATCGAGGAAAATTCCCTCTCCCTGCTTTTGGTACTGATACAATTCGTTTGCGACGTCCACGTGGAAGCTGAACATGCGCGACAATCCGCTGGCGTCTTTCAGAATCCGTCCCAATTTTCGGTACACATGTGCCGCAATGACCTGATGCGGAAACATCGACTCAGAGGATGGTTGGGGCAGATAGCTCAGATCTTGGCTCCAATTCAGCATCCCTGGCAAATGCAACAATCCAGGCTGACGTTTCAGCAGCTTTCGGTGCTTCCGAATTCTGGCAAATGTTTGTTTAGCAGTTAAGGTGCGCTGTAGTTTGTGCGCTGTATGGCTGCTCAAAGGAAGCAGATCAATTTTTTCGAAAATTTCATAGCACTCATGCCCAATATAATGCACCTCATTGGGAACCGTCTCCGAGAGCATCCGCTTGGGAAAAAAGGTATCCGAGACCGCGATCACCACCCGGGCAAAATCTCTGGTTCCCATTAAGATCTCATCTACTCTTCTTTGAAAGTCAATCTGCCCTGCCGCATCGGTATCTAGTCCGTCGAGTAGGAGAATGGTTTTATTGGGGGCAGAGATTCCCGAAATTTGTTGCCAAAAGTCTGTTTGTTCGAGGGAAGTCAATTGAACGCGATAGCCCCTAGCCCACCAAGTGCGTGGCTGATATTTCCGAAAGAGTTGAATCAACTGACTGCTTTTTCCTGCACCGGCTTCTCCCATCAGAAGAATTCGGGTATTTCCTTCGAAATCAGATCGAAAAAACGTATCCATAAGGTACTCCGTCAGGCTCAGGCGCTGCTGAGAAAGCGTAGATGCGACATACCGCTCTTGGAATTGATTGACGACTGCCCGAATTACAGATGGGGAGTAGATGGTTCCTAGCTTTCGAATCAGTCGGGCTGTCAAGACAACATTGCCAAATGCTTGAACACTGTGGATAACCAATACCAGAAAGCTTAGGAATCCTATTCCACCAAAAATCAGGGGAAAAGGAATGCTTCCAAGGAGTGAGAGCAGGTTTTGATATGGTTCAAATAGTAACACTTATTTCCAATTTGCTCAAAAAGTTACACAAAAATCGTGCTGAATCCCAAAAATCCTACTTACCAGGTCAAGTTTTCCACATTTTTTCACAGCCCGATTACGTAAGGTTTTGACGGTGAAGGAATTGCTTTTTTCCAATTTCTGCTAAGATTTTGGCTAGCGAAGAGTAGCATTGCTCAGATTTCCGACCTTCTTTCAAGATTCCGTTGGCCGATTAACCATAAAAACCCAACAAAATCTAGAGAATGTTTATACCTTTGCTTGTCGTCAAATAAATCAGGAAACATCTAGTCCAGTAATAATCAAAAAATAACTTGTCCCATTTCACTTGTTATTTTTCGAAAGTTACATAGCAAAAGTGTCAACTTTTTCGCTTCTATGAATGGTATCCTTCTGCGCAGAATCATTGTTGCTGCGGTTATTTCATTGGTCATTCTCGCCATAGGCTTTTGGCTGATGGACACCTTAGGTTCCCGGCCTTCACAGGTAAGGCAAATGTCCTTTCGGGAATCTTCCAAAGCAGTCCAAGTAAGTCAAGTCGAATACAAAAGCCGGGAAATTTCCCTCAGCACTTTGGGTCGAGTCATCTCAGCCAATGCTGTGGATGTCATTTCGGAAGTGCAAGGC
>JBCCCJ010001324.1:0-2224 GCA_039033615.1 Bacteroidota bacterium | reverse complement strand
GGTTTTATTCCTGTCAACGACAAAATGCAGGTTTTGCGGGATGGTAAGCCTGTACCTCATCTGTGGGCAGTGGGAGACGCTACAGGAAAAATGATGCTAGCACATGCAGCCTCGGGACAAGGAGTAATCGCTATTGAAAACATGTGGATGTGGCCCCCGGAGAAAAAGTGTGTATTACGGGCATCGGAGCCTCTGGCAAGACCACTCTGGTCAACCTACTCATGGGGATGTATGAACCTGATGCGGGTTTTGTGGCCTACAATGGGGTCACCTATGGCAACATTGATCCCATCAGCTTGAGAGGATATATTGGCGCTTGTCTGTCTCAAAAATATTTGTTTCGAGGCACCATCCGGGAAAATCTCGATATGGGCTTTGAGCACGTAACCCTGGACAAAGTGCTGTACGCCCTGGAATTGGTCGGGCTTACTCGCTATGTACAGTCTCTTCCCAAGGGGTTGGACACGGAAATCGTCCCGGAAAGTATTCAAATTCCCCAGACCATCTCTCGCAAGTTGATTGTGGCCCGTTGCCTCGTCATTGAGCCACGTTTGCTGGTATTGGATGAATCCTTTGGCACCTGGGATCGGCCGGATCAAGAGCACATGCTCTCTTTGCTGACGGAGACGCTACCTGCCACGGTGATTGCCATTTCCAATGATCGCAGTTATGCGGCTAAATGCCACAAAATCATCATCATGGAGCAGGGAGAAATCAAAGAAATTGGGAGCTACGAAGAAATCGCCGATCGTCCCTACTTCAACGATTGCTTCTTTGGTTGATCCGTTTTGTTAATCCCTTTTCCTTTTTTCTGCAAGTTTTTTCATTGAATGTACCATGCTGAATATATCTGACAATCGGGTCAATGAGGATATCATCAAGGAAAACTTTCATTCCTTTGACGACATTCTGCATCCTCGTCTGGCCTACATGGCATCCGCTTGGCTTTGGGGCATCATTGTGATTGCCTTAGTCATCCTCTTTCTACCGTGGACCCAAAATACCACTACCCGGGGATATGTGACCACCCTCTATCCAGATCAGCGTCCGCAGACCATAGAGACTACGGTGGCAGGTAGGATTGAGCAGTGGTTTGTCCGAGAGGGAGATACCCTACAACGGGGAGATACCATCCTCTATCTCTCGGAGATCAAAGATGATTATTTTGATCCCGAGCTGATTCCACGGATGCGAGCCCAAATCAACGCCAAGAAAAGTTCGATCCAAGCTTATAGAGACAAATCCCAAGCCCTTTCCAATCAAATTGTGGCCTTGAGAGCTACCCAAGAACTAAAGCTTGACCAAGGGCGCAATGAACTAGAGCAGGCCCAATTTCAGATGCAAGCTGATAGTATCGAAGTGCAAGCCTCTATCATCGGAGATTCGGTTGCCTTGGTCCAGATGCAACGCTGGCAATCGCTATTGGATTCGGGGCTTGAATCACGGACCGATTTTGAGAAAATGCAGAAAACCCGCCAAGAAGCAGCTGCTAAGCTTGCCTCGGCCCGGAATAAGTTTGCCCAAAGCAAGGTCAAGATCGCTACTGCTCGCATCAAACTCGCCAACGTACGGAACGAGTACGCTGAAAAATTGGCCAAAGCTGAGTCAGATCGACAAAGCGCTCTTTCTTCGGTATTCACTACTGAAGGAGAAGTCAACAAAATGGAGAACCAGCAAGCCAACTACGAACAACGCCAGGGCTTTCGCTACGTGCTGGCTCCGCAAACGGGTCTCGTCAATAAAATTTTGAAACAGGGGTTAGGAGAAACAGTCAAAGAGGGAGAGCCTGTGATTGAAATGTTGCCTAAGACGATCCAACTCGCCGCGGAGATGTACGTTCGACCGATGGATATGCCCCTGATGAAACTGGGGCAGCAGGTCCGAGTGGAATTCGATGGATGGCCAACCTTGATCTTTGGCAGTGGTTGGCCCGGTAGTGCCTTCGGTACCTTTGGTGGTGAGGTAGCAGCCATCGAGAACAACATCAGCCCAAATGGATTGTATCGAGTCTTGGTAGCCGAAGATCCTGAAGATGAGCCCTGGCCAGATGGCTTGCGAGTGGGTGCTGGACTCAATGCCTTCGCCCTGTTCAAAGACGTCCCAGTCTGGTATGAAATCTGGCGACAGCTCAATGGATTCCCACCGGAATACTATGAATCTCCCATTGAGATCACAGACCCCAAAAAGATGAAGAAAAACGGCAAGGATTCTCAACCACAAAATC
>JBCCCJ010001323.1:0-2233 GCA_039033615.1 Bacteroidota bacterium | reverse complement strand
GACACCTATCGGCGTCTTTGCCATCGGCACCTCCCACTTCTTTTCCTCGGAAAAGCGAGTCGTTTTCCCTTGGGAGGGAAAACGGGACAGCGCGGAAAGGGTGTACCAACATCCTTGCCGTCGGCACCTCCTGCCTCTCACCTCCCGCAGCGAAGCGATCCCGCTTCTTTTTCCTACCTTTGACCACACCTCTCACCTTGTGTATATGAATCGAATTGTTGTTTTCCTGTTAGCAGGTACCCTGTTGGGCCTTGGCTGTGGGGCATCTGATACCGCTTCTGCCGAAGCGACCCCTTCAGTCGAAACTGAAATTGCCTCCCAAGAAGCCCGTCCCATCAATTTGGCCTATGCGACCGATCTGGCCCATGAGTTGTTGATCACCGATGGGCACGTCGATTTGCCGTACCGTATGCAGATGAAGCATTTCCGCCTCACCAAAGAATATCTGGACGTTTCCCAGCGTACGCCCGATGGCGATTTTGACTATGTGCGCGCCAAAGAGGGAGGACTGGATGCGCCCTTCATGTCGATCTACGTGCCAGCCGATCGGCAAAAGCGTCCCGGTGCAGCCAAGGCCACGGCTGATAGTTTGATCAGCATGGTCGCAGCCATGGTCGAGCGGCATCCCGACAAATTTGCCATTGCTACCAGCCCGGATGAAGTAGAGGCCATCGTGGCCGAAGGAAAATTGGCCCTTCCATTAGGAATGGAAAATGGCGCACCGATTGAGGATGATCTGAACAACGTCGCCTACTTTCATCAGCGCGGCATTCGCTACATCACCCTGACCCATAGCAAAGTCAACCTGATTTGCGATTCCTCCTACGACAAGGAACGAAAATGGAATGGCCTGAGTCCCTTTGGAGAAGAAGTGGTCAAAGAAATGAATCGGGTTGGCATCATGGTGGACATTTCCCACGTATCTGACAGCGCTTTTTATGACGTGATGGCCCTGACGACTGCTCCGGCCATTGCTTCGCATTCTTCTGCCCGGAAATTCACCCCGGATTTTGAGCGCAACATGAACGACGACATGATCAAAGCCCTGGCGAAAAATGGAGGGGTCATCCAGATCAACTTTGGGACCAGCTTTTTGGACAGTGATGCCAAAGATCGCCTGAACACCATGAAAGACGAACTCCGTACTTGGGCCAAGGCGAACAATGCTCAGCCTGGGGATTCTGCCTATAATGCCTACAAGGCTCAATACCAAGAAGAAAATGGCCTGGCGTATGCCCATGTAAGCACCGTTGCCGATCACATCGACCATGTGGTGGGCTTAGTTGGGGTGAAACACGTAGGCTTTGGCTCTGATTTCGATGGCGTAGGAGACAGCCTGCCAGAAGGCTTGAAAGATGTCTCTCAATATCCCAATCTCATCCTGGAACTCCTGAACCGTGGGTACTCGGAGGAAGACATCGAAATGATCTGTTACGGAAACGTAGCCAGGGTTTGGCGGCAGGTAGAGCAGGTCGCCCAACAAATGCAGGCCCAGGCAGGTTAATGCCTCAAACCTGCTAGCATGAAAGAAGCATCGCTGAATGTTTTCGGCCAGTCCCTCAAGTGTTGTTGCAAAGACCCCATGACGGGCTTTTACCGAAATGGAGACTGCGAAACCGGACCCGAAGACCGGGGCTCACACGTCGTATGCGCACGCATGACCGAGGAGTTCCTCGCCTTCACCCGCAGCCGCGGCAACGATCTCTCCACCCCCATACCCGCCTATCAATTCCCCGGCTTAAAAGCAGGTGATGGCTGGTGCCTCTGCGCCCTCCGCTGGAAAGAAGCCCTCGAAGCCGGGGTGGCCCCTCTGGTAGATTTGGAAGCCACGCACGAGAAGGCGCTCGAATATGTGCGAATGGAGGATCTGCTGGCGCATGCGTGGAAGGGGGAGAGTTCGTAGATGGTCCGAATTGGATTTGGTGGTAGAGAGTTCAGATGGAAACCATCGAACTTATTTGGCCGCTAAGACCATAATGTAAACAAAGAAGAACGGGTGGTGGGTACCATCTTCTTGCAATTGTTTCTGTTGGTCAATCAAGGCTTGTAGAGCTTGGGCCAACTGACCAGGGTCATACTCCTAGACATTTTCTGAATACCTTTTCCACTTCTTTCATCCAAGCTTGGTGTCGCCTGCCGCGGGCCATAATTTTTTGTCAGCAAAAAAGTATGCAAAACACCGCCGAAGCCCCATGCAACGCCACAAGCCGCCCCAACACCTCGGGCTTCGTGG
>JBCCCJ010001322.1:0-2237 GCA_039033615.1 Bacteroidota bacterium | reverse complement strand
CGCCTGTCCCGCAAGCGGGATTTCGCAAGCTCAACCGGCCATCCTTTTTTGTCGGCAAAAAAGGATGCAAAAAACCGCCGAAGTCCCATGCAACGCTCCATGCCGCCCCAACACCTCGGACTTCGTGGCCAACCCGCTGTGATGGTGAATGCTTTGCATCGAAGAACCGATTCGGACTGTTGTCCAATGGGGTGCTTTGAAGCAATCCTTTGGACGTTTGCCCTGCGATGAAAATGAGGCGCATCATTGAAATGGGAATTGGGAACAAGGAGGCGAGAAATTGCCTTTTGCCTACGGAGGACCTGCTGGCCGGGTTGGTAAAAGAGAGATCAGACTTTTTCGAGAGAAGCCAGATGTCAGAACACTTCGCTGTCAGAAGTCAGACTTTTTCACCCGATTACCAATGCAAAATCATCGTCGCGGCCTGGAAGTCCGCGCTACACCAAGACACTAGCCCCTACTCTTTCACCCGCAACCTCCCTCCCATTTCGACCAAAATGATTTCCTTGTCCATCAGATATCGAAGGACCTTTTCGACTTGGGTGGGGCTGCCTGCCTTCACGCCGTGAATCACCTCCGAATAGGTAGCGGCGCGTTCCTCGACATACTGAAAAATGGCTTGGCGAATATCCGTCATTTCTTGCCCATTCATCCCTTCCTTGAAGCGACCCGAGCAGACATCACATTTGCCGCAAGGAGTGAGCGCTAATTCTCCAAAATAGCGTTGGATCAACACCGAACGGCAAGTCTTGGTATCAGCGATATAGGCCAGCATTTCCTTCAGGCGGCGATCACTTTGCTTGCGTAGGAAATCATATTTTTCCCAGTTCAAATCTCGTTTGACCAATCGCTTATAAGGCCGAAAAAAGCGAATCATCGGCTTATCTGTCGCCGGAGTATAGAGAATCAATTCGTGCTGGGCCAGCCGTTCCAACTGATCGTACAACTCAATCGGCGGCAAATCCAAGCGCCTGGCCCACAATTCTGGTAGGAGGCGGCGTTCCTGGATGTAGACATCTCCGCCCAATTGCCGCAGCATAAACTGAATCAGCGGCATGAAGCGAGGATGTTGCTCCTGAAAGCGCATCAAATCCGAAGGAGCGGCAATGATCTGCACGTAGGCGAAATCGTCTTTGTCCTCCTGAAAATGCAGGACGCCCTCTTGCTGCAGTACTTTCAGAGAGGCATACAATTGCAGGCCCGAAATCTTGGTTGCGGAGGCCACTTCCGGCATCGAAAACTCCGTCAAGGTATCCACTCGCCCCTGTTTGGGGATCTGAAAATATTGACACAAGGCTTGATAATGCGTTTGCAACTGCTTCCAGGTGGGATATTTGTCGCGGTTCCAACGCTCCAATTGGCGAATGTCCACTTCTGATTGAAAGGCCACCGCCAGCGCCGTTTTCCCATCGCGCCCTCCCCTACCTGCCTCCTGATAGTAGCTTTCCAGATCAAACGGCAAATGAAAATGTACCACCAGGCGGACGTCAGGCTTGTCGATGCCCATCCCAAAAGCATTGGTCGCAACCATGATGCGAGTTCGATCTTCGAGCCAAGCTTGCTGAATGTCGCTCCGCTCGGAGGACTTCAGTCCCCCATGGTAGGCCGCCGCACTCAATTGCTGCTCATTCAGGAGTTCGGCCAACCGCTCTGTTGTCTTGCGCGTACGCGCATAGACGATGGTGCACCCCTTGGAACGGTGGAGCATGTCGATCAACCGATTCAAGGGACTTTCTTCCTGCAGCACAAAATAGCGGAGGTTCTCCCGTCGGAAGCTCTTCCGAAAAATCTGGGGCTCGCGCATCTCCAACTGCGCCTGAATGTCCGCCTGCACCTCGGGCGTGGCCGAAGCAGTCAACGCAATCACGGGCACTTTGGGCAGGATCTCGCGGATTTCCTTGATTTTGAGATAAGCGGGCCGGAAATCATAGCCCCACTGGCTGATACAATGCGCCTCATCCACCGCCAGGAGTTGGACGTTCATCTTGGATAGGCGCAAGCGAAACATGTCCGACTGAATCCGCTCGGGAGCCAGGTACAAAAAGCGGTACTCGCCCTTCATCGCCCCTTCTAGTTTGCGGTCGATCAGGCCTCGTCGCATGGTCGAATTGATATAGGTCGCGGGAATGCCCATGCGGTTGAGGCGCTCCACTTGATCATTCATCAGGGCAATCAGCGGCGAAATTACGATGGTCAAGCCCGCTTTAACCAAGCCCGGCACCTGAAAACAGACCGAT
>JBCCCJ010001321.1:0-2238 GCA_039033615.1 Bacteroidota bacterium | reverse complement strand
GGATTTTTCATCGTTCCTCGCCATGTCCTTGGCGGCGTGGGCTTTACGCCCCCCAGCGATCAGCTCGTACTGGCGGCCATCGGAGCCGGTGGCAAAGGGCGTAGCGACATCCGCAATGCCTCGGTGAAGGGCCGGGAACGGGTGCAAGCCCTTTGTGATGTGGATTTTTCTGGTTCTGCCGCCAAATCAGTAGCAGCCTTCCCCAAAGCAAAACGCTACCACGACTACCGGGAAATGCTGGACAAAGAAAAGGACATCGACGCAGTGACCATTTCGACTCCGGATCACGTGCACGGACCAGCAGCGGCTTATGCCATGCAGCGAGGCGTACATGTCTATGTCCAAAAGCCCCTGACTCACAACATCAAGGAGGCTCGGGTCCTCACTGAAATGGCCCGGGAAAAGGAAATCGTTACCCAAATGGGCAATCAGGGCGGTTCCAATCCTCTGCTGAACATGGTGCAGGAATGGGTCGATTCCGGCGCGGTCGGTAAGATTTCCAAGGTGCAGGTATGGACCAATCGGCCCGTTTGGCCACAAGGAGGGGCGATGCCAGCTCCCGATGCCAGCCTGAAACCCGATGATTTACACTGGAACTTATGGCTGGGGCCAGCTCCCATGCGAGACTTCACCCCCAATCTGCACCCCTTCAGCTGGCGGGGCTGGTGGGATTATGGTACGGGAGCCCTGGGAGACGTTGGTTGCCACTTGATCGACATTCCCTTTCGGACGCTGGGACTGAAATATCCCACCGATGCCGAATGCAGCGTAGGAGCGGTATATTCTGGCATGTGGAACGCAGATTACCATCCTGAAGGCTGCCCAGCTTCTTCTTTCATCACCCTGCACTTTGACCAAACCAAAAAGAGCAAGGCCCCCATCGAAATGACCTGGAGCGACGGCGGCATTCGTCCGGCTCACCCGGCCATCATTCCTGCGAATATGGACATCGGAGGTTCTGGCAGCAAAAATGGCGTCCTCATGATTGGCGACAAAGGCATCATTTCCACCAACATCAATGACAGCTCTCCCCTTCAACCCAAGCTATTTCTCTACGACGGCACCACAGAATTTGGGCCGGAAGTCGAGAAGAATGACGAGCCCGAATATGGACATCAGCGCAAGTGGGTGGACGCCTGCAAAGCAGGATTTGGTAGCAAGGAGCACCAAGCCCTGACCTCTTCCTTTGATTATGCAGGTCCGATGACCGAGACGGTTCTCATGGGGAATCTGGCCATCCGATCCTACATGCTGCGCAAAGAAAACAGCAAAGGGCAGATGGAGTTCTTCGCCCGAAAAAAGCTCCTCTGGGACGGAGAGAATACCCGCATCACCAATGTAGAAGCCGCCAATCAATTTGTGGGACGCATCCATCGGAAAGGCTGGGAAGTATGATGAATCGCAGAACCTTTCTGACCCATTCTGCCCTCGTGACTGCGGGAATTTCCCTGGGTCAATGGCCCAAGGAAACTTCGCATGTGCTTAGCCTGAGCTTTGATGATGGCTTTCGGAAGTCCTTCTACCAGATTGCCGATATTCATGAACGCTATGGCTTATCTGCCTGTCTCAACGTGATTGCGACCGGGCATTTTGCCGATTTCGATACGGAGCCGGAGTGGATTCCGCGCGAAATTCTGGGGAATTTTGAGGATTGGAATGCCCTCAAAGCGCGGGGGCACGAAATCATGCCTCATACTTGGCGGCATCGCAACCTGCCCCAAATTCCCTTGGCAGAGGCCAAAGCCAATATCGACAAGTGTCTGGATTATTTTGAAGCAAATCTGCAGGGGTATCGGCCCGACGAGGCTGTATACAACTTTGCCTACAATGCTTCGACGCCAGAATTAGAAGCGCATGCGCTCCAACGCGTGAAAGCCGTTCGTACCGGAGGCTGGCTGGTCCTGAAGGATCAAAAACTCAACGGAATTCCGCCCAAACATAGCCCAAGCCTGGGCTGCTGGGGGCATGGTCCAGAATTTTGTGATGAATACGTAGCACAAGAGGTGCAGGAGTTTTTGGCCTCGGAAGGGGGGTGGCTCATCCTGAATTTACATGGCTTGGATGACGAAGGCTGGGGGCCGATCCGTGCTCAAACCTTGGACGACATGCTGAAACGCTGGACTCAATTGGACAAGTTGGAGATTTTGCCAACCGGGGCGGTTCTCAACCGCTTCCCTTGATCACAAAGTGGCCTGACTTCTCCCAAAAGGAAAAGTCAGGCTATATGCTGAGGGAATT
>JBCCCJ010001320.1:0-2241 GCA_039033615.1 Bacteroidota bacterium | reverse complement strand
CCACTGGACGAAAGTCCAAATGATAGTTTCAAAGCGAGGCTTTCACCACAAAGGAGGGTAGGCCATTCCGGTTTCCCCGGAATAAACTGCGTCCAGCCTGTCCCGAGAATCGGGAAATTTGGGGCGGAAAAGCGAGTTGTGCTGGGACTTCGGCGGCTTTTTGCTCACTTTTTGGCCGCTCAAAAAGGGAGGCCCTGTCAAAGATTCCGGTTCATCGGAACGACAGGCGACACCTAGCTTGGACAAAGGGAATCCAATGGAGATTCGAGAAATATCAAGCGGTGTGGCTGGCTACTTGCTACTCGTCAAACACGATGGTGTAGCCGCGAATGCCGTGCTCGTGGCTGTCGAGGCCAGAAAGTTCGTGTTCTTCGGATACCCGGATGCCCCAGACCGTTTTCAAAACGTAGAAAATCAGGAAAGCCGTACCGAATGCGGCCAGACCGGCGGCAGCGATGCCCGTCAGTTGATAAACGAATTGAGCCAGTCCGGCTTTGGCGCCAAAGATGCCAACTGCCAGCGTACCCCAGATCCCACAGGTCAAGTGGACAGAAACGGCTCCTACGCAATCATCCAGTTTGAATTTGTCCAGGGTAACCGCAGAAAGCACCACCAAGATCCCAGCCACAAACCCGATGATCATGGCAGAGTAGGGGCTCATCTGGTCGGCCCCAGCGGTGATCCCAACCAAGCCTGCCAATACGCCATTCAATACCATCCCCAGGTCGAGGCGCTTGAACCTGAGGTAGGCCATCAACAATCCGCCCAAGGCTCCTGCTGCTGCCGCGAGGGAAGTCGTAACCAATACCAGCGAGGTCGCGGCAGGATCGGCAGACAGGACGGAGCCGCCATTGAAACCAAACCAGCCCAGCCAAAGCAAGAAGACCCCAATCACTGCCAAGGGCACACTGGAACCTGGAAAGTCGTTCACCTTTCCGTTTTTGTATTTGCCAATTCTGGGACCTAGTAGGATGATTCCTGCCAGTGCCCCCCAGCCGCCGACAGAGTGAACCAGGGTAGAACCCGCAAAGTCATGGAAGCCAACGGTCTCGCCCCCCATGAAGCTGAGTTCAAATAAGAACCCTTCTCCCCACTGCCAGGAACCAATGATGGGATAGGTCAAGCCCACGAAGAATACCGTGAAAATCAAATAGCTACTGATTTTGATTCGTTCGGCTACCGCGCCAGAAACGATGGTGGCGGCCGTCGCAGCAAACATTCCTTGGAACAAAAAATTGGTCCAATAGGTGTAGCCGCCATTGGCATAGGTAGCTACCAGATCCCCTTCTCCCGGAGCCAGGACAAATCCCGCAAAGCCGAGCCAGCCGTTGAATTCCCCAGGATACATCAGCGCAAACCCAAAGAAGGCGTAGGTCAACAGGCCAATGGCAGGGGTTAAGGTGTTTTTGAAGAGAATGTTAACGGTGTTCTTGGATTGGGTGAAGCCCGCCTCTACCCCGGCAAATCCCAGGTGCATGATGAATACCAGCGCGGTGCAGATCATCATCCACACATTGTTGGCGGTAAAAAATGCGTCCGTTGCACTGACATCCAGGGAACCTTGCACCGCTGCAACAGCATTGGTCAAGGAGTCGGTCATCTCTCCTTGTAAGGCAACTGATAGAGAATCTAAGGTTTCGTCCATGATCTTTGATCGTTTCAGGTAGGAATATCCAGCAGAAGAACCAGGAAAAGGGTGGCGAAGGATCTGTCTGAATTTGTGAAATTTGAAATACTTGGGACAAATGTATGGAGATTTTGAAAAAATGAAACCAAATTTTGATAAAGTATCAATTTCAAGCTCTCTCGCTTCTGTCAACCCTCCGACAATTAGCGGGGCTGGGTACAGCGCACATATGGCTGGCAGGCCATGAGCAGACTCCGCATTGGGACCATGAACTCCCTGAGTGAAAATGAGTTAGCCTTCTGCAAAAAGAGCCTCTTGCAGGAATTGAGAGATGAAAAGAAGTCGAATGATTGGTAAGGAGGTGTCAGAGATGGCAAAAGGCAACATTCCCTGCGATAGATTCTCGATTGGGTGAATTTCTCGACAAAAGATGGTGCTTTGTCAGAATTTCCCAAGATTTTTGGAGGGGGAGTCCATTTTTGGCGAAAGCATATGCGTGCATTTTGAACAATCTGGTGATTTTCTATCTGTTTTTCATGAAGTGATTGGTTTATCTGATATAAAAAAGGAGAAGAATGCATTTATGGCTCAATTTTCGGCCTCTATTTTCAATT
>JBCCCJ010001319.1:0-2241 GCA_039033615.1 Bacteroidota bacterium | reverse complement strand
TCGGAATCACGCGCGCCGCGGCACGCCGTCAATCTGTTCGTTGGATACGACATCGACACCCTGACATTCCAGCGATGAAGGTCATTCCTGGCGACAAAGAGATTGACGTCTACTGGTCAGACAACTCAGAATCGTCGGTAGATCCCATTTCCAAAGAACAGGACTTCGAGGGCTATCGACTGTACAAAACTGCCATCGGTTTTGACGTGCAAGACATTCAGAACGTGATCCAATCCCTGAACAAAGTCGGAGAGTGGGACATTCCTGGCAACGGCATTTCCTTTGACGGGGGATTGGAAGGAGTGAGACTGGATGAAGCCACCACCTTCGAAGGAGACACCAACGAATACTGGTATCGCTATACCTTTGACGACATCAGCAATGGCTGGCAACACGTGGTGGCCCTAACTGCATACGATCAAGGCAATGAAGTCAACAACCTGGAATCGCTGGAATCCGCACCCCTTGCCAACCTGAGGCGGGTCTTTGCAGGCAAACCAGCCAATGATGGCTTCCAGAATGGTGATCCCTTTGTCTATCCCAATCCTTACTACGCCCGCGCAGATTGGGAAGGAGCCAGTACCTTTGAAGAAGACCGGAAAGTGATGTTCGCCAACCTGCCCCGGAATTGCCAGATTCGAATTTATACCGTCTCGGGTGATTTGGTGGATGTCCTCGAACACGATGAAGCCTATCAAGGACGGGATACCCGTTGGCACACGACCTATTCTGATCCGGAGACGGCTACCTTCTCTGGGGGAGAACATGCCTGGGACCTGCTTTCTGCCGACAACCAAATCATCGCCCGAGGCTTGTACCTATTCGTGGTGGTGGATCACGATACTGGAGAGAAAAAACAAGGCAAGTTTGTGGTGATCAAGTAACATAAGCCTAGCATTTTCGCAGTTGTTGGAGAGAAATCTATTTCATTCGTGCCCTCCTGATAGCTGCCTACCATATTCCTCAACTCACTTTTATTTCGAATCTCATGAAGAAACATTTCCTCTTCCTATTGGCGACCCTGATGAGTGCCTCTTTGATGGCGCAATTCCCGGTGGTCACCATCCAGGACATCCAATTTGTGGATCCTGTTGATTTGGCCAACTGTATTGATAAATCTTCCTTTCTGGCAAATGAAGTATCGTCCGGCGCAATATTCATTGGCGATACCGTCACCACTCATGGCACCGTGGTCATGGACGGAGGCCTGGCTCAGGCTACCAACGGTCGCAATATTTGGATCCAGAATGGCTCTGGTCCTTTTTCTGGCATTGATGTCTATGCAGATGATGGAATTTCTCCTGATCCCATTCCAGGAACAGATGTCCTTGACCTGCTCGCAGGGGATTCCATTGAAATTACTGCAGTAGTTGGCCGTTTTGGCAATGAAACCGAATTAGTCCCCTTGGAGATCACCGTCCTCGATTTTGATCGTCCCATTTTGGTGACTCCCGCCAGCATCGAAGACCTGAACGACAACAACCGGGTCAACCAACTGGAGACCGGAGAGCCCATCGAAGGTTCCTACGTTGAGTTTTACAACGTAACCGTAACCGCGGTCAACTTTTTCTCTGGTGGCAACCGGGTCAGTTTTGACGTAGCAGATGGCGGCGGCAACGTGATCAACGTTTCTGATCGCTTTCTCGTGCAGCGCCTACCTGCCAATGGTGGAAACTTTGTGCCTCCTACTACCACCACCATTTATGACACCCTGCGCGGCGTCATTGCTCACTCTGGCAATGGCTGTACGGGTGGCAATGGTCGTGGGTATGAGTTGTATCCATTTGACGAAAGCCACTACGTGGTTCAGCAAGGAGCCGCCCCTCCCCAGATTTCAGCCATCACCCGCAATCCCCTCACCCCAACCAGTAGCCAGGATGTGAATGTTTCAGCTACGGTCGTAGATCCAGACGGCAGCGTTGCCAGCGCCAGTTTGTGGTATGCCGTTGGCTTGAACAACAATAGCTACTTGGAAGCTCAGATGACCAACAATGGTTCTACCTACACCGGAACCATCCCCAACACGGCGTTCAGCGATGAAGACATCGTAAAATATTATATCTGTGCCACGGATAATGATGGCTTGTCCGCCTGTAATCCGAATGTACCAGGAGGAACCTTTGATCCGATTTTCTTCACGGTCCGCGACAACGGTCTCACCATGAAGTTTTCAACGAGTTTGAAGTGTTGAAAGACCATGCCGATGCCCGCGGCAATTGCGGCCTGGCTGTCAGGTATCTC
>JBCCCJ010001318.1:0-2245 GCA_039033615.1 Bacteroidota bacterium | reverse complement strand
CTTTGGAGGGCGAGAAATCAAGTGGGGCGTGGCCATCGCAGACCAATTGGAAGGGCCGTATGTGAAATCACCTTATAACCCCATCACCAACAGTGGGCATGAACTCTGCGTGTGGCCCTATCTAGATGGCATCGCGGCGATGATCATCACCGACGGGCCAGAGCGAAACACCATGCAATGGGCGGCGGATGGGATCAATTTCGAGATCAAATCGCACATCAAATGGGGGCCTCCCGCTCCGGGATTGGTTCGCTCGCTAGATGCCGATGCCAGTCCTTTGGCAGGCATGGCATGGGGCCTGACCCACAAATATGTTTCTCGCGATTGGCAATACATCCAACGCTTTGAATTTGACCCACCTCGCAAATCGCAATAATTCCTGAATTCTCTATGAAAGCAGCATTTTATACCCAAAAAGGACAATTTGAACTCGGTGAGAATGTCGTTCTCCCCCCCAAAGCAGGTGAGGTCCGGCTGGAAGTCGCCTACTGTGGGGTTTGCGGCACCGACGTCCACATTTTCCACGGCGTGATGGATCAGCGCATCCAGCCCCCCCAAGTGGTGGGACACGAGGCTTCCGCAGTAGTCGCAGAAATAGGCGAAGGCGTCACCCAAGTGGCGGTGGGAGACCGGGTGGCGGTTCGTCCGCTGCATTTTGGTGCGCCCCATCCTGCAGACAAGGGCCACGTCCACGTCGGCAAAAATCTCCGATTCATTGGTATCGATCAGGCGGGAGCCTTTCAACAGAGCTGGACGGTTCCTGCTTACACCCTCCACAAATTGCCCAACAGCCTGAGTTTGGCCCATGGTGCCTTCATTGAGCCGCTTTCGGTGGCTTGTCATGACGTGAAGATTGGTCGAGTCAAAGCCGGAGAAAACTGTCTGGTCATGGGGGGAGGCCCCATTGGTACGCTGATCGCCTATGTGTTGCAAGAAAAAGGAGCCAAGATATTGGTCTCCGAAGTGAATGCGACCCGCATCGAGATGCTCCGTGAATTGGGTTTCGAGGTGATCAATCCAGCAGCGGAAAATTTGGTGGAGCGGGTGGCGGAACTGACCGATCAAGCCATGATTGACTGCGCCTTTGAGGTCTCCGGTTCTCAGGCTGCGGTATCTTCCATGACTGATATCGTCAATGTTCGCGGTCGAATTGTGATGGTCGCCATTCACGGTGGAGGCACTCGGGAAGTGGATCTGTTCAAATTTTTCTGGGCGGAAATCGAACTATTAGGTGCTCGTTTGTACCAAGAAGAAGACTACGAAGAAGCCATTCAAATCGCCGCTTCTGGGCGCATTCCCTTTGACAAACTCATCACCCAAGTCAGCGATCTGAGCGACATCCAATCCATTTTTGAAACCATCGACCGCAATCCAGCGGGCATGAAATACCTGATCAACTGCCAGGCATAATCTCTTCATCATGAGCATTCTCCAACAATTTGACCTCAGTGGCAAAGTAGCCCTCGTAACGGGTTGCAAGCGGGGCATCGGCAAAGCGATGGCCATCGGACTCGCCGAGGCGGGCGCAGACATCATCGGGGTTTCGGCCTCGCTGGAGTCATCCGGTAGCGAGGTGGCACAGGCTGTCAAACGCCTGGGGCGCAGTTTCACCGCCTACCAATGTGATTTTTCTGATCGCAAGGCGCTGTACGCCTTCATTCAACAAACCAAAGCCGACCATTCTCAGATTGACATCTTGGTCAACAATGCCGGGACCATTCTGCGAAAGCCAGCGGTAGAGCATCCCGACGAATATTGGGACAAGGTGATCGAAGTCAACCAAAGCGCCCAATTCATTCTCACCCGGGAATTTGGCAAAGACATGGTGGCTCGGAAGTCTGGCAAGATCATTTTTACGGCCTCGCTGCTGACCTTTCAGGGAGGCATCACCGTTCCTGGCTACGCCGCCAGCAAAGGAGCCATTGGGCAGATGACCATGGCCTTTGCCAACGAATGGGCCGGACAAGGCGTGAATGTCAACGCCATCGCCCCCGGCTACATCGCCACTGACAATACCGAAGCCCTTCGCAACAATCCAGAACGCGCGGATTCCATTCTCGCCCGCATTCCGGCAGGTCGCTGGGGAGAGCCCAAAGACTTCAAAGGGCCTACGGTTTTTCTCGCTTCTGACGCTTCTCACTACATGCATGGTTCTGTCATGCTGGTAGATGGTGGCTGGATGGGGCGCTAAGTGATACTCAAAAAATAACTTGGACCTTTTCACTCGTTCTTTCTTCCCATCTCT
>JBCCCJ010001317.1:0-2245 GCA_039033615.1 Bacteroidota bacterium | reverse complement strand
CCACGGCCATCGTATCCTGCTTTGCCGGTTTTGTTCACCGCGGGCAATCGGTCGGCATGGGTCCGAACCTCAGCCTGATTTTCCACCAGAATGAAATCAGCGGTAGGAAACCTATGATCCCGAAAATACTGTTTTTGGAGGCGTTTGTCCTGAATCATTCTCAGGATATGAGGTTGAGGAAAAACGAGCTTTCCCAGCTTCTCCAGGTCCTCTAGGGCATCTACCTGGACATTTTCTATCTCTATGGTCAGCAGATCTACTTCTTTTCCAAAGGCCATGACCGCATCATAATCGGTGAGGGAGCCTTGCTGGAAAGAAGGGGCGAATCTGCTACAGGGGGCATCTGCCACCGGGTCCATCACCGTGCTGAGGACGTTGAGGTCAATGGAGGCTTGGATCAACATGCGGCCCAGTTGTCCGCCTCCCAAAATGCCGAGTTGTAAGTCCCGATAGAATGCTTTCATCCCGCAAACCTCTCATTTTTGTCGGTCTGGTGCAAGTGCTGGTTCATAGGCAGGAATCAATCCCTGAGAGACCATTTCGACTTTCGATGGACGAGGCCACTGCCAGTTGTCCAGTGGTTTTCCGGTTTTAGGATCAAATTCATCTGCGGTCCGAAATTGCGGAACCTCATCCTGAGTTTGTGCTTTCCATTCTTGGAGGGCGACTCGGTGCAGGTCCAATTCGGCTTGATAGGTCGGATCATTCGCGAGGTTGTGCATCTCAAATGGATCGTTCTCTACATCAAAGAACTCCTCGGGTGTCCTCGGCCCTTGAATGGTTCCCCCAAAGGCGGCATCTAATTCCCCTGCTTCGTAGGCTGTCAACATGGCCTGATAGCTGATCCCTGAAATGGCATCTGCAGGTGGGCGATGGGGAAGGTCGTGGTATTGATGCTGGACATATTTATAGCGTTCTGAGCGAACGGCCCGGCTGTGATCGTCGAAATCATGCCAATTGTGCTCCCCAAAAGCAAACTGTCTCAGCTTGGTGTTGGGATTCACCAGCATGGGCAAGAGACTGATTCCTTGTACCGTGGGGGGAATCTCTGCCCCTGCCAATTCCAGAAAGGTCGGTGCAATGTCGATGGCGCTGACCAGACTTGTGGTGGTGGTGCCTCCTGAAATTTGCGAAGGCCACTTCATCAAAAAAGGCGTGCGAATCCCACTGTCAAATAAGGTGGTTTTGGCTCGGGGAAAGGGACGGCCATTGTCGCTGATGAACAAGATCAACGTGTTGTCGCTGACGCCCTGGGCTTCTAGCTCCTGAACAACCACTCCAACAAATGAATCCAATCGGGCAACCTCATCATAGTATAAGACCAGATCTTCCCGCATCTCTGGGAGGTCTGGTAAATAGGGAGGGACCACGGCCTCTTCTGGACGGTGGGGGCGGGCAATGATATCAGAATGATATGCCCGATGCGGATCAAAAGCTGCAAGCCAAGTGAAAAATGGACGATCTTTGGGCCGTTCCTGAAGCAGACGCTGCCATTGCATACACCCGCTGGTGGTATCGGAAGCCCGTGGAGGAATGGGCAAATCGCCTCTGCCCCCTCCCAAAATCACGTCAAAGCGATCTCTGATTTCCGATCCAAGGTGCCATTTGCCCGCAGCTCCAGTCCAATATCCAGCCTCTCTCAACTTTTCCACGAAGGTGATCTGATTGCCAGGCAGTGGCCAGTGGAGCTGTTCTGCATCCGTATTGTGCGGATAGCGTCCGGTGATGATGCTACTCCGGCTGGGGCTACAGGAACTGGTTGTCAGAAACGCTTGCTGAAACGTCATGCCGTCACGAGCTAACTGATCCAAATTTGGGGTGCGAATGCTGGGATGTCCCGCTCCACCGTAATCATTCCATCCCATATCGTCTGCGATGATCAGGACGAGGTTAGGTGGCTCTGCCAGCGAACGTTTGGGACCCGTTGAATCATCGCATCCTGAGATCAAGAGCGTCAGGCAGCCAAGAAAGAGGGAAAGGCGTAGGAGGTTCATAGGCGATAGTCTTCGCGAACAGGTTGGAATACATCCAGAACTTCACATGCAGTAATGGCCCGTCCAGAATGCGGGGTGTTGCCGGGAATCACGGCCACTTTGCCTGGGACCAGCCGTTGGGTTTTTCCACCAACTGTCAATTCCAACTCCCCTTTGGTGAGGTAGGCCACTTGCTCATGGGGATGCTGATGTTCTGGGAGAACTGCGCCAGCTTCAATGTGCCAGCTTGCAATGGTCATTCGTTCCGTGTG
>JBCCCJ010001316.1:0-2246 GCA_039033615.1 Bacteroidota bacterium | reverse complement strand
GATGAGACCAATGGTTTTTACGCGATCATTCCTGGCAGTACGAACAAACCCTCGGAATAAAAGGCCTGTTCTAGCAGGAGAACGTTTGAACAAGCTGAATGGGAAAATCGCTTCACGGTCGCAGTTGATTGATCCAAACGTACATCAGTGTATCGTCATGAGTCGGATAGCGGAACAAATCAGGATCTCCATCCCCTTCTAAATCGGCCAGTTGCCCGTTGTAGATCCCTTGCTCTGTCAACAATTGCCGCTGAAATTGAAGGTCTCCTTGGTTGAGATAGAGGTACACGGGGTACGTATTCACGCCAAGATTCACCGCGCGGTGAGGGTTGACGCCTGCCAAAATATCTGGCAAGCCATCCCCATTCATATCGGCTACTTGTAGGGTATGACAAGCCGGTAGGGAATCTTCCAAAGTGGTGAGCGTCCATTCATTTTGTTGGGGATCATCGGATTGATAGATCGCCAGAGGATAGCCCGCCCGTTCGGAGTGAGAAGTCAAGACCTCCAATTGTCCGTCTCCGTCCAGGTCTGCGCAGGCCATTTTGGTCGCATTGCGGGACCAGTCGCCGTCTTGCATATGCCAGCGTGGGTCTATGACTCGCACCTTCCATTCTTGAAACATATCTCCGCCAGGATTCTCCAACCAAAAACCATTGGCCGCAAGATCCAGGTCCCCATCTCCATCCAAATCTCCGATGTCGAGCCCTTCATGAAGTCCCGTCTGCTGGAGATGCAAGATTTCCACCCACTTGTCAGGGGCATCTTGGCGAAATACTTGCAGGCGACTGAATTCGAAGGACAATACCACCAGATCGGGCCGTTGGTCTTGATTCAAATCGCCAAAGGAAACGTCCTTGACGGCGCTGGGAACTTCCCCGATGTAGGTCGGAGTCCAGTCAGGGTTGTCGTACCAATAGAGTTGGGCCGGTTCTTTGGCGTCGTCCCACTCTCCGGTATGAGCCACTCCGAGCAAATCCAAATCGCCATCCTGGTCAATGTCGGTTGCATCCAGATCCCCCGCTGCAAAGGCTCGACCCTTGGGATCTGCCGTGGCCACGACGTGGTGCTGCCATTTCTGGCCTCCTTCTTGGGCTTCGTACCAGCCCAACCAACCACCGTTGGCATTTCGATGTTGGACAATCAGGTCCATCAGGCCGTCTCCATTGACATCTCCGGGCGTTTTGGCCCACCAGGTATGCACGGAATCGGAGATCAAAACGGGCTGAAAAGCGACTTCTTGTTGGGGAGGAATCGGAGCCGAAGTCTCCGTAGGGGGAGCAGCACAAGCCGCCAGCAGAAGAAGAAAGGGGAGAAAAGATTTCATCATGTGTGAGTTGAGTAAGTCAAAGCATATGGTTGAGGCTAAATAGCTCTCGGTTGAAAGGGGAATCCGTCTCGTTTTCGGCAAAGTCGTTAAAGGCTTTTTCGGCTTGAAAATAGAATAATTTTTTGACCCCAGCCTAGAAAAGTCTTCAATAGCTTTTTTCACTCCGGTTCCTTCTTTTGCCCGGTATTTCCTTGGTTCCTGCTCAACTCATGGCCATTAAGGCCAATATGATGGGATACATTTATCTTGCTGGGCACTTTCATTCCGGGAGGGAACGGACCCTGATCGTCAAAAGTTCTGGAAGGGAGAGGAGGTCTCGTCGCGCATGTGGAAGCGAGGATACCCACCAGTCTCCCCACTTCTACGTTCAAGGGATGTGGCGAGGCATCAGTAGGCACAATTGCTCAGTAATTGGTGGGCAATTTTGACCGTTGGGATAGCCAAAATTTTGGACTAGCTTTACCTCAGTTTTTACTCAAGTACCTATGACAATTCGTTACTTTTTGATGGCAGTCCTGCTTGGATCGAGTGGGATCTGTAGTTTGATGGCCCAATCTCAATTGCGAGGAACCGTGGTCAGCATTGATGGGGATCCGCTCGTTGGGGCGACGGTATTCATTCCAGAGGCCCGCTTGGGTGCCTACACCAACAGCGAAGGGATTTACAGCATCGACAAAATCACGCCTGGGGATTACCTAGTGCTGGTGATGTACTTCGGCTTCGATACCCTCCAGGAAACCATCACCATCGGCAAGGGGACCACGACCAAGGGGTTTGCTTTGAGTGAAAAATTGGTTTTCACTGATGAGGTCGAAATCACTGGCCAAAAACCCACAGGTGAAATTCAAAAGACCGAAGTGGATGCCGGGGTCATTTCGATCACTCCACGGGAAATCAACCTCATCCCGTCCGTGGG
>JBCCCJ010001315.1:0-2252 GCA_039033615.1 Bacteroidota bacterium | reverse complement strand
GTCCAGTGGTGTGGGGCATTACATATTAGACCATGTTTGGGACGCCAATTTTCTCGGAAATTCCCCGCTTTAAGAACCTGAACTGTGCACTGTCTCCTCAAAATAGCCCGCTATTCTTCGTCGAAATTGCTTGCCAGAACCTCAAATCAGGAAATTTCTTTAGCAAATTCTCTATCCCAAACATGGTCTTAGCACGAGCGAGGAGGAGGGATTCTCAGACCCTGATGCCTTCCTTGCGTTCTTGATAAGTGGCATCAATGACCTCATAGAGTTCCCAGGTGAGTCCGCTGATCACATCTTCTTGAATATGCTCTCCTGCGTAGATGACTTGATCGCTGACCTGGGACAGCTTTAGGAGAATTTCTTGTTGCGGGCGGGTCAGGAACATCAGTTCTGGAATGTGGATCTGCAATTCCGTGGTGGTCATACTCCGAAGCCCCACCGTGTCGTCTGGGTCCAGGTAGTGCTTCCAAATGCGGTTGAGTTGGTTGAGCACTTCTGCCTGATCGGTTTGTTTGCCCAGCCCTTTGATCTCTTTGCGGATGCTTTGCCACTCTTGCTTCAAGCCTTGGAGGCGCAAATAACGCTGAATAGGTCCCCGGAGAAAAATGCCCAACGGAACGAGCATGATGAGCAGAATGATCCCCAGAATGGTCAGCAAGGAATAGTCTGGGGGCTCACTTACCTGATCTAACTCCCCAAAAGCTTCTAGGCTATCTGCTGCCTGTTCCTCTGCGATGCGGGCTTTGAGTCGGATGGTGTCGCTGGAAACATACTCCCAACTGGTGTCTTGCTGTTGGGTGCCAGGTGGCAAATAGGCGTAGGGCAATCGGAGCGCCTGTTTTTCTTTCAATTCAAAGGTGCGGACTTGGTAGATGACCCTATCAATGGACTTCCCCTCTTCCGTCCGTGTGGGCTCCGCTTCCTGACTCACCAGTTCAAAGGGCAGGAACGCTTCTTTGTTGAGGGGAAACACCACCACGATGTCCTCCGGGTGGAAGATTTCCATGACGACTTGCTGAAGCCTCCCTACCGCAGTTGTATCCGAATCAAATGCGAGGGTAGCTTCGATGGACTGACCCCATACTGGGCTCAGCCAACAAGCAAAGACGATGACGATCAGGGCTCTCAATGACTTCTTCTTCGGTAGTTTCTTTTCCGGAAATAGCCTTCCAGAACGGGAAAATAGTCTTCCTGGGTATTGATGGTGAGATAATCCATTTTGTTGCGCTGGACCATCTCTTGAATGCCTTTTTCGACCTCCACAAAGCGATCACTCAATTTCTGGCGGTACTTCACATCTCCGGCATTCAACCAACGTTGCTGATTGGTTTCGATGTCGATCAGGGGTACCATGCCTACATTGGCCTGGAGAGCCTCGTTGGGGTGGTACAAACGCATGAGAATCACCTCATGCTTGCGGCTCAATTGTACCAGACTCCGCTCATAGCCTTCGTCCAGAAAATCAGAAATAATGATCAGGATGCTTCGCCGCCGTAAGGTATGCCGCACAAAATCGAGGGCAAAGTGGAGGTTGGTTTTGGAACTCCGGTTTTCGTGTCCCAATACGCCCCGGATGATTTTCAGGATGTGCTTCCGGCCCTTATCTGGTTGATAATAGCGTTCGATGACGTCTGAGAAGGTCGCCAGACCAAATTTGTCATTGTTGCGCAGGGACGAAAAGGCCATGATGGAGGCGATTTCCATCCCTACCAGACGCTTGTTTTGTTCAGCAGGACCAAAATCTCCGGAACCACTGATGTCAAACAACACAAAAAGCGTTTGCTCCCGCTCTTCCCGGAATTTTTTGATGTAAACCTGCCCGGTCTTGGCGGTTACATTCCAGTCGATGCTGCGAATGTCATCACCATATTGGTACAGACGGACCTCATCAAATTCCAAGCCCTGTCCTTTGAAGGCAGAGAGATATTCGCCCGCAAAAGTGGAGTCCACCATGCGACGGATTTTGATTTCGAGGCGCCGTACTTTTTTCCAGAGGTCTTTCATACTGCGATCGGGGCCTTGATGCCAGGATGGGGATCGTAATTCAGCAATTCAACATCTTCGTACCGGAAGGCAAATAGGTCGTTGACTTCGGGATTGAGTTTCATCTGGGGGAAAGAACGGGGCTCCCGACTCAACTGGAGCTTGACTTGGTCAAAATGGTTGTGGTAGATATGGGCATCTCCGAAGGTGTGAACAAACTCGCCTGCCTGAAGGTCGCAGACTTGAGCGATCATCATCGTCAAGAG
>JBCCCJ010001314.1:0-2256 GCA_039033615.1 Bacteroidota bacterium | reverse complement strand
TCAGACTCGGGAAGGGAGACATGGATTTTCCAGTCAGAAAGCTCATGAGCCGCAACAATTCGGGATCGAAGGTGACTTGATGAAGCAATTGAGAATAACGGTACGCAAACAAGATCCGCCCAGAATAATGAAATTCTACCTGCTTTTCCTGCACCAGCCGATCCACCTCTGCATTGATGGCGGCGATTTTTTCGGGAGAAAAATAGCCTTTGAGAATCAAGTATCCGTGGTCAATCCAGGTGTGGACTTGTTCCTGCATCTCTGGAGAAAAGCTGGCAAATTCTGGAGATTGCTGGGCTCGTTCCCAGGCGCCCGGTTGATCCAGCCAGGGTTGCTCTGGGGTAGGTAGAGCCTTGAAATCCTGGCTGGAAAGGGGAGCAAAAATGGATTTCTTCAGACCGTATTGCTGATACAAAGGGCGATTATGCGCCAATTTATTGCGATTCAGCAAGTTGTTGAGGGTATAGGTCGCTTTGAACGTTCTGAGAAATTGACTGAAATTCATGGATTTGGCTACTTATCCAACGCCAGCATAAGAGATGCCAGTCAGTCGGGACATTTCATAGTCAAAGGTAGTAAGATCTTCCATAGTAAACTGTCCCAAATCCGAGTGACCACAAGCCCGTGCCACGACCTTCATCAAATCAGTCGAAGCCTTCAGGAAATTGCTCAATTGCTTGGCAGATTGATGGATCTGAATCCGGGCTCGCAGGTGCTCCTTTTGGGTGGCGATGCCTACGGGGCAATTGTTCGTGTTGCAGGCCCGCATCCCCAGGCAGCCAATCGCTTGAATGGCCGAGTTGGCAATGGCGATGGCATCAGCGCCCATGGCAAGCGCTTTCACAAAGTCCTGGGGAACCCGTAACCCGCCGGTAATCACCAGGCTGATGTCGTCCGCACCTCGCTTGTCCAGGTGCTTGCGCGCCCGGGCGAGGGCTGCAATGGTGGGTACACAAATGTGATCTCTTAAAATGGTGGGGGCAGCTCCGGTGCCTCCGCCGCGGCCATCTAGGATAAGGTAATCTGCTCCTGCTTCCAGGGCGAAATCCAGATCTGCTTCAATTCGGCTGGCCGCTAGTTTGTAGCCAATGGGAATGCCACCGGACACCTTGCGAACTTCGTCTCCAAACCGCCTGAAATCCTCCAGAGACTTCAGCTCGGGAAAAGTAGCCGGGCTGATGGCGGTAGTGCCTACCTGGATATTTCGCACCTTCGCAATCTCGGGAGTTACCTTATTTCCTGGCAAATGGCCACCAGTGCCCACCTTGGCACCCTGCCCGCCTTTAAAATGAAAAGCCTGGGTCTTCGCTACTTTGTCCCAACTGAAACCAAATTGCGCGGACGCCAATTCGTAAAAATAGTGGGAGTTGTTCTCCTGTTCTTCTAGGAGCATGCCTCCTTCTCCCGAGCAAATGCCAGTACCCGCCATCTCTGCTCCTTTTTGACAAAGATATTTTGGCTTCCCGAGACAAGGAGCCAAACGACATATCTGAGACGAAGATCGGGATGTCCAACTGTAAGGGCTTTTTGGCGCGAGGACCAATCACTACCGAACTGCTGACCGACTCTTCGTCTAGCAAGGGCCTTTTTGCCAACTGAGCAGGGAGAATTTGAATGCTGTCCCATTTCGGCAAGCGGTTTCGCTCTACTCCCATGGCAGCACTTGGGCCGTGGTGCCCGTAGTTGTCGAGACCGTGCTGTGCCAACTCCTTTATATATAAGGAATGAGGCTCGGTATCTTCCGGGTGGGTGTCGGCGTAGGCTCCAAGGTATTCTTTTCGATGAAAGCGCGGGGGCGTATCCGTTTCTTCAAACTCCTGGACTTCTGCCTCATCGACGAAGACTTCTCCTTCATGGATGGCTGCCTGGAATTTGTGAAGCCGTTCAGAAGGTTCGTACTCGCTTACCCCCGTGTCCATGCGATAGTCCCAATTGTGCAAGCCACAAATGAGATTATGGCCTTCGATTCGACCATCGGAAAGCAGTGCCCCTCGGTGGAGGCAACGACCATATAAGACCGAGACTTGATCTTCATAGCGAATAACGACCAGATCTGTTTTGCGGACCATGGCGTGCTGAGGCTCTCGATTGGGTAATGCATCGAACTGAGCAACAGACACAGGGCTAGAAAGGGCGTCAAAAGGGGAATTGAGATTCATATGGGAGGGGAATAGGTGAGCCAAAACTTAGTCATCTTTCGACCAGTTGAAAAATCTTGCCTTATTTTTTTGATTTTTCCATCAGAAGTCCGACATT
>JBCCCJ010001313.1:0-2261 GCA_039033615.1 Bacteroidota bacterium | reverse complement strand
CTGACGGCCCCGTGGGCCTCGCATACCCCAGAAGCGACCTCATTTGGATTGGGAGCTTCTGATGTCGATCAACGTTGGAACCATCGACCGTGTGTTGCGCGCCGCAGAGATTGCCATCGACGACGGGCTTTGCGAGCCGGTGCTCATCGGCCGCCCACGGGTGATCCAGGCCCGTGCGGCGCGCGCCGGGCTCACCAAGGTGACCGCCGCCGAGATCATCGATCCGGAGGGGAGTTCGAGGAGATTTGCCCCCCCTGAGCTGGTATGAGGATATTCCCTTGAATGATTCGGATGGAGACAGCATCTATACCGGCACCTTCACCATAGACATCCCTTATCCTTATTTTGAATGTAAATTTGTGGTGGACGGAGAGCGCTACGAACTAGTCAATCAACCCAATCGCCGGATCGAGGTAGAAGGCAAAGAGGAGCTTATCTTTCAGGCAATGTTTGATCAGCTGAAAAACTAACCATTCCATTGCTATGGAATGATATATTGAGGAGATATTCATGTTCATCCTCTTTCCCTTATGCAGCCTCCCACCCAAACTGTTGAATTCATCCTGGACTTGTTCCGGCGCTTTGGCCATTATTCTTACGGCGAGCAATTGAGTCAAATCTCTCACATGGTCCAGGCGGCGGAATTGGCGGCAGAAGATGGACAATCCGAAGAAGTCGTGCTTGCGGCTTTGCTTCACGACATCGGTCATTTGCTCGGTGATCTTCACGCCAGCGAACAAATGGGAGAGGGCCTCGGAGCCGTTCAGCATGAATCCTTGGGAGCCGATTGGTTACGGAAGGCTGGCTTTTCAGAAACCGTAGCCATCCTGGTCGAGGGCCATGTTGCTGCCAAACGCTACCTCACCTGGAAGAATCCCAGCTATCAGGATGCCTTATCCGAAGCCAGCAAACAAACCCTGATCGCCCAGGGAGGGCCCATGAATGAGGAAGAGGGAAAGGCATTTGCACACCATTCCCTCTTTGAAGTATGTCTGAAGATGCGGCACTGGGATGATGAAGCCAAGCAAACCAACCTCCCCGAACCAGATCTGTTGCCCTATCGGGAGCTGATGCTCCGCCATTTGACAGCGCAGCAGTAATGTCTCATTGCACAGGAGGCAGGTTGATCTGATATACGGCCAAGGGCTGGCGATTGATGCCTGCGACCAATAGGGCAGTGTCGCCAGGAAAATACAGGAGCGTTTGCACTTGCCCGGAGAGCAGCAAACCGCTTTGGGCCGGTAGGAGCATGCGATACGCTCCTTCCCCTTCGTTGAGTAACACTTGCCCTTTATTCGCCTCGTAATAGCCCGTGGAGACATCATGCGCGTGATCATTCCCACCAAGGACTACATCTGGCAATTGATCGCCATTCACATCCACCACCAGCATTTCCCGCAGAGGCGCAACCTGCGCTTCGGTAGGAAGTCGTTCCCAGATCAATTGACCGCCATTGTTTCGGAGGAGGTAATGACTGCTGGTATTTACCATAAAGACCGCACCGGCTGCCTCCATCTCTGGCGTGATAATCCGGTCAATCGGAGCCTGGCTGAAATCGGTATAATTGTTAAATACTTTCCGAAAATAGGGAGATTGAGCCGCCAATTCATCCATGTAGTTGACCGGAAACTCCTGCAACTCCCCCAAATCGTCTTCCCAGTAGGAAGTCGTGATCGGATCTATCGTTCCATTTTGGTCCACATCTACTGCATACAAGCGCATCGGATGGGCCTCACTGACCTGAAACCGATGGTTTTCCCCCAAATTGCCCAGCAAGTAGTCATCGTCCCCATCTCCGTCCAAGTCCCAGGCAATGATGGAGGCCCAAAGGCCCTGATGTCCTTGTACGTCCGTGCGTTCTTCCAAGCTAAATTGCTTTCCTTGATCATTTTTCAACCATGCCAGATGATTCCATTCCCGAGTAACCAAGAGATCTTGGAAACCATCCCCATCTACATCACTCCAAGCAGCATCCGTAACCATCCCTAGCTGAAAGGCTTGGGCAGAAAAGGTTCCCCCTTCATTTTTCAGCACATAAGAAGCCGGAGCATAAGGAAATTCATCTCTGCGCACCCGCGCCCCAACAAATAGATCCATATCTCCATCTTGGTCCATATCTCCCATTTTGACCACAGAAGCGGGAAAAGGAGGAAGGGGAAGCGCCTCAGCTACGAAACGATCGCCGTCATTTCGATACAGGAAGTGTTGGTACGCCCCGGAATCAGCTTGAATGTATCCACCGGAGACGGCAATCAAGTCCT
>JBCCCJ010001312.1:0-2262 GCA_039033615.1 Bacteroidota bacterium | reverse complement strand
GATAGGCACTGATTGCATCTGTTAGCCGTTCCAACTCGGTATAGGCTTCTGCCTGAGCGACATGGGCCTGAATCATATTGGGTTGGATGCGGGTCGCTTCGCCAAAATCCAGGGCTGCGGCTTCAAATTCACCTCGTGAGGCTTTGACGCTTCCCCGTCGAAAAAAGGCATCAGCATAATTGGGATCGCGCTTGATGGCTGCGCTATAATCGCTCACTGCCTCGCGATAGGCTTGTTGTTTTTCTTGCGCTTGCGCCCGGGCGTACCATGCCGCAGCAAAATCTGAATCAACCGTAACGGCGTTGGTGAGGTGTCCAATGGCTCCCTCATGGTTTCCCTGATTCAGGGCATTGAGGCCCGATTGATAGTACACCTGTCCTTGGGAAACCACCCGCTGCCACTCTTGATCAGAAAGCCCCTCTTTTTTTGCCCGAGTAAAATCGCTGGCCGCATCTTCGACATTGTCCTTTTCGATGCTGAGCCACCCTCGCTGAAACCAAGCATCATACAGTTCTGGACTCAGGGTCAATGAACTGGTAAAATCTTCAAAGGCTTTCTCTTTCTGCTGAGTTCTGAGGTAGAGGTGCCCCCGATCCAAGTAGAATTTTCCATTGGTGGGACGTTGCCGAATCGCAGAGCTGTAATCTTCGATGGCCTTGGGCATATCGCCAAGCAACTGCCGAACCTTGGATCGCTTGATGAGGAGAGGGGGATCTTCCTTTTTCAGGGAAATGGCCCGACTGTAGTCATTTTCTGCGAGGGCATACTCCTGATTGGCAAAATTGATGTCGCCTCTTTTTTGATGAGCGAGGTGATATTCGTCATAGAGTTCGATGGCTTTGGAATAGTCGTCAAAGGCCTTTTTAGGCTTTTGAGTCAATTCGTAGCACCGAGCCCTCGATACGTAGAGGACGGCATTGTCGGGCTGCTCCTTGATGGCCCGGCTGTAGTCTTTGATGGCCCCTGCAAAATCATTGGTCCGTTCCTTTTCGCCGTAGCGACGCGCGTCCAACTGAATTTTCTCGATTTCCCGGATGGTCTCATCAATATCTCCGGAACGGGGACGCAGTTCGAGGGCTTCTTTCAACAAGGTAATGGCCGTTTCAAACTCCCGGATGCGGTAGGCATATTTCCCTTTGGTGGTCAGATCCTGGTAGCGAAGTTCGGCTTGACGCAATTTGGCCGCTTCGTCCGCCAAGGCTTTGTTGACAGCATTGATTTTTTGAAACGCAACGGTTTGATAGGGGTTGACCCGCTTGGATTCGTCATAGGCTTGCAGAGCCGTTTCAAAATCTCCTACCGCAAAGGCTTCGTCTCCTTCCTGAATCAATCGTTCGCTTACCTCCCCTCGCTGCTGTTCTTCCCGTTTTTCTTTCTCTGCGAGCCGCTGCACTTCCGCCCGAATTTCTGCCAAAGCCGCTTGCTGTTCTCGCCTTTGTCGATCCTGCTCCAAAAGGATTCGCTTCTGGGCCTCATCCAGTCCCGTGGTATCTACCGAAGCCAACATCGGCGGCATTCCCTCAGTTTCATAATCTGCTACTGTGAACTCACTGCTGGGATTGAAAAAAGCGATGCGGGAAATGTAGGTATTCCAGGCCTCGTCTTCTTTGACTGCCCGAATTTCAGCTATTCGAGTGGTCGTCTGGTAGGCCTGATCAATGCTTTTGTGTGTGCTAGAGAATTTACTTCTGAATTTGACCAGGACATAGGGATAATTCTTCTCATAGACCTGCGATACCTCAAACTCCATGAACTGAATGGTATAATCATCAGATTTCTGGTAGGAGAGATTCAATTCCTGGAGGTAATCCACCACTTCTCGATCCTTGGCCCGATTGTGATCTATATTTCGGGGATCAATGTCATCCTCTATGATCACATTGGCATTAAAAAACAACTGATTGTTGCTTTCTGCGGTTGAGTTTTCGATCAGGGTTTTGATTTCTGAATCGAAGACATCGGAGAAGGTGAGGACATTCAGCAGATCGTTGAGTTCCTGAACCATCTGCTCTGCCCGGTAGGTGATTTCGACCTTATCCCGAGTGGTGACTTCTCCCTGGGCAATCCCTTGAGAAATCGTACAGAAAAGCATTCCAAAGAGGTATAAAGGCAGTTTTTTCATAAGGCATTGGCTTGTGGGAAGAGAAGCTAGTCCTTGATTCCCAGGACCTTTTGTTGGTAGAGTAGTTTTTGGGAAAGACTGGCAGCGATCAGACTATCGATCAACCAGCCGGAATTTCTGCTAGGTCGTAGGTAGCGTCG
>JBCCCJ010001311.1:0-2265 GCA_039033615.1 Bacteroidota bacterium | reverse complement strand
TGCTTTTGTTGATGGACTCAAGGAGCTGTTGGTTTTGTTCAATGGCTTCCCGGGTGTCCCGCTGCTCTGTGATGTCTTCACAAAACAAAGAAACCGCATAAACGGAACCATTGCTGTCCAACATCGGGTTGAATGCCAGCGCAAGGTGCCGGGGCTTCTCAGATATGAGATAGGACTCAATGGTTTGGGTGGAATGAGCCTTGAAAGTTTCTCGCAAGTGCGGAATCCAGCGGTCTTTCAGGTCATAGGGCAAATGCTCTGTCAGCAATTGACCGGGCCTGATTTCTTTGTGGAAACAATTTTTGATGAACCGACGCATCTGCGCATTGATCACCAGCACCCGAAAATCGCGATCCACAGAGAGAATCATCCCCGAAGTATGCTCGACCAAAGCCTTGAAATTGGCCTCGGTGCGATTCATGTCAGCCTGCTGAGCCATCAGGCGCTTTTCCAGCGCACGGATATAGTCTGCCTGCTCCTGAAGAGTTTGATTGAGTTGATCAACCATTTGCTGACTTTTGTTGGCGGTACGATCCACTTCTATCTCTGCTTCGCTGAGTCGTTGATATAATTCGGATTTGGTGTCTTGATCTATCGAATGCAAGGGGGGGTATTCATTCGGCAGGGAATGATTGTGTGAAATCGAACGCGAGCGTTCAGTTGCCTGATTGGTTTCCTGCATGCTGTGTTCCAACTTTGTTACCTGTCTCACGATTCTGCATCTAAGAATTTGAAGTCATTCTTCTTTAGATAAAGCTCGTGATGAAAGAAGAAGACCAAAAAAATGGAGGGAACGGCAAACCTCGGAACGTAAACTTAGGTCTTTTCGGTACTCGAAAAAATCTTTTTTCGTAGGATTTATTAGCTCTATTATTCTTGTAAAATAGTGGGGAAATCGACTCTCTTGGCCCCAATATGAAGTTTGGAGACTTTTTTGCCCACTTTTTCCTCGCATCTTACTTCTCTCAGATGGGCAAAAGTGGCATTGGGGCTGCATTTTCTCACGTCTTGATTCCCGACTAGATCAGAGAATTTGCCTTGCCTGAGAGGTAATCAACGAGGGAAATTGTGTAGCTTCGAATATGGCGATTCAGGAACATTGGCTCGAATATGAGGAGGCGTGGCAATTGCTACAGGCCGAAGAACTTCCACCGAGTGATCGGATTCGTTTATCCCCCAAAAAACATAAGCTGGTAGGGGAATCTTTGGAGGGAGTGGAACACTGGGAATTGCGACTCCCACTTCCTATGCCCCAATTAGGCGAAGAAGAAACGCTGGAGAGCTATGTGCAGCGCTTACCAGACACGCCCCCTGCCTACTTATTGATGCTGATTCAAATGGGAGCTGCCTCTTTGGGGTATTTCGAAGATGGGGAAGTCGTGGTTCACAAAGCCTTCAAAAAATACATGAAACGCCACAAGCGGGGCAAAGCCCAAATTAGCTACCTCAACACGCGGGGGAAATCTAAAGCTGGTTCCCGAATTCGCTTGGCCAATACGGTTCGCTTTGCTGAAGAGATCAACGAACGCTTGACAGAATGGGAAGAGTGGTATGAGCCCGAGCGGATCATCTACAGTTGCTCTGCCCAATTGTGGGGCCTGTTGTTTCAGAGTAAGGTGCCTCCTCCCTTTGAAAAAAAAGACCCCCGCTTGATCAAGGTGCCGATGGATGTGAAGATTCCCACTCATGAGGAATTGTTGAGGGTGAATGAGTTCCTCCTGAAGGGGCGGTTGACCTTATCTGGTGAATAGGCACAAAAAAAAGGGAGGCAACGCCATCGAACCATGAGCGTGCCTACCCCCAAATCAAACGCAATATTAACAAACAACAAGAGAGCCGAAAAGAAACCTCCATTCAGGTCGAGGAATGCCTACCATCAGAGTGATCCCCTCGATGGGAAATGAATGATAGGCTTCTCCAAGAATCAAATCAATAGGAGGAATGATACAGCGAAAATCAGGTCTGGGATGAAGCGTCCTTTCAATGAAATTGTCGTCCCGATCCTGACCTAAGTGAGACTTGAAAAATAACTTCCTCTTTTCGCGTAGATATTTCTTTCCAGATCAAGGAAGGAAAACCGAGTTTGGCGGGCCAAATCGCGAAACTTTGGGAAAAAGGGACCCAAAGATGAGCCTTGACGAAGAGATGGGAAGAAAGAACGAGTGAAAAGGTCCAAGTTATTTTTTGAGTATCACTAAGCCAATGCCTGTAACTCAAAGGCAAATTTTTGATAACTGATCAATTCCCGATTTTCTTGATTTGCAG
>JBCCCJ010001310.1:0-2270 GCA_039033615.1 Bacteroidota bacterium | reverse complement strand
TTGGCAAGGGGTCTGCTGCACCCTTTCCGCACTACCCCGTTTTCCCTCACGAAGGAAAACGAGGTAGTGCGGAAAGGGTGCAGCAGACCCCTTGCCAAGGGCACATCCGATCATCATTCGACATTCATCATTCGTCGGTTCGAAATTAGAAGGCCTCTCCTCGGCCAGGAAAGGGCGAGGAGCATCCGCCTCGCTTCCCCAAATAATCGTACCTTTGTGGCCCGGCTTTTCAGCCGCAACAGCAAAATGTTTCCATGAAAGAAGGTCAGGTACAGCGGCATCACAGTGAGCCTGGGGAATATTCCCGGGACGAGATTGGCGAGGACGAGTTGTTCGATCATTATACCATCCAGGTCACTGCTGGCCAGAAACCGCTGCGGATCGACAAGTTTCTTTCGAATCTATTGCCATTTACGAGCCGCTCCCGCATCAAAGCCGCTTCTCAGACGGGTTCCATCACCGTCAATCAGAAGGAAGTGAAGGTCTCTTACAAAGTCAGACCTGGGGAGGAAGTCAAGTTGATGTTGCCCTATCCGCCTACGCCTTCTTTGGAAGCAGAGGATATCCCGCTGGACATTCGCTACGAAGACGACGACCTCCTGATCCTGCACAAATCGCCGGGCATGGTCTGCCACCCCAGTTTCGGCCATCGGACGGGTACCTTAGTACATGGCTTGCTGTGGCACGTACAGAACCTGCCTGAACCCAAAGGAGGCTCGGAAAATCCTCGCCCCGGCCTCGTCCATCGCCTCGACAAGGATACCAGTGGCATCATGGTCATCGCCAAAAAAGAATATGCCATGGCGCATTTGTCCAAGCAATTCTTTGACCGTACCAGTGACCGCTCGTATTTGGCCCTGGTGTGGGGAGACGTGCAAGAAGACAAAGGGACGATCGTGGGCCACATTGGTCGGCATCCGAAAAAGCGCAAGCTGTATTATTCCTATCCCGAAGGAGAGCAGGGAAAACATGCGGTGACTCACTACGAGGTGGTAGAACGTTTTGGCGTAGCTACCTTGGTTCGCTGCAAATTAGAAACCGGACGTACCCATCAGATCCGGGTCCACATGAAGTACCTGGGACACACCTTGTTCAATGATTTATGGTACGGGGGGGATCAAATCCGAAAAGGTCCCAATAGCAAGAAGTATCAGCAGATGATCTACAATTGCTTCGAACTGATGCCTCGACAGGGCTTACACGCCAAAACGCTGGCGATTACCCATCCGACTACCAAGGAACGCTTATCCTTCGACAGCGAAGTACCAGCGGACATGCAGGCAGTACTTGATAAATTGCGCCGTTGGAGTAGCAATTTCTCGTAAAATCGCCGCATCGAAAGAGATTGCAAGCTTTGTCAGAATTTGAGTTGTCAAAGTTGCCTGAAGTTCCGAACTTTGGCGACAACTTATGAGGAATCCTGAGCCAATCCATCGGCTTCCTGCTCCGAAAGAGAGTTTTCTCTCTCAGGAGGACATTTTTCCTCACAAACACCAGAATTTTCTCATTCACCTTCCCTTCTCCTGCTCAAAACTTAGGAAGAAGGGGTTCTAATGTTGTAACCAAACAATTGTTTTTCATGACTCTTCCCAAACGTGTCCTTATCAAACTCAGTGGAGGTGCCCTTGCCAATGCTTCAGGATTCGGATTTGATCAGAATCGACTCAGTCAGATTGTAGAAGAAGTTCTTCAGGTGGTCGAAATGGGCGTAGAGGTTGGCATCGTGGTCGGCGGTGGCAATATCATGCGGGGAAGCCTGAGTGCTCAATGGGGGCTGGTGAGAGCGGAAGCAGATTCCATCGGTATGCTGGGAACCCTCGTCAATGCCCTCATGTTGAGAGCAGCCTTGAAAAGCCGGACCGAACGAGATGTTCGGGTATTATCAGCCATCAAAGTAGAATCTGTCGCTGAAAATTTCCGGCGTGGACGCGCCCTAAAGCATTTGCAGAAAGGACACATCGTCATTTACGGTGCCGGAATTGGTCAGCCCTACGTTACCACAGATTATCCTTCTGTTCAGCGAGCCATTGAAACCGACTGCGATCTGTTGCTGGTGGCCAAAGAAGGCGTAGATGGCGTATTTGATTCCGATCCCAAGTCCAATCCGGACGCCAACATGTATCGGACCCTGGCCTATGATGACTTCTTGGAAAAAGACCTCCGGGTCATGGATCAGGCGGCCATTCTGATGGCGAGAGATCATGAGATGCCCATTCATATCTTCAACTTTTTGGAAAAAGGAGCGATGCAACGCATTTGCCAGGGAGAGT
>JBCCCJ010001309.1:0-2272 GCA_039033615.1 Bacteroidota bacterium | reverse complement strand
CTTTGACCTACATGCTCCTCACCATTGGGATTTCCATCGGGGCGAGCATAGGGATTCATGTCATGAATCAAAGATCCGCCAGTAAAGTAGTAGCTCCCAGATTGAGAAAGGTGAACCAACTGATCAAAACGATGCAGGAGTAGGCTTTTCTTTGGAAGTGCTCGAATAGCAAGTAGGTCCGCGGCATGTCGTGGACCTATTTGGCTTTTGCAGTCATTTGTCGAAAGCCGCTAACTTTTCCAAAATCTTTGTAACATGTGCTTTGAACCATCTTACTACCTACTCGTGTACAAATTCCCCTTCCTCCTCCTGCTGCTCCCCATCTCCCTCCCGGCTCAATCGCCCAACATCATTTTCATTCTGGTGGATGATCAACGCTATGATTTTTTGAGTTTCTTGGATCACCCCTGGATCGAGACGCCCAACATTGATCGCTTGGCGGAGCGGAGTGTTTATTTGGATCAGGCCTTTGTAACCACTTCCCTATGCAGTCCGAGTCGGGCGTCGATTCTGACTGGGCAGTATGCCCACATTCACGGCGTGGTGGACAATGACACCCCCATTCCAGCTGCCACGACCACCTTCCCGATGGTGCTGCAACAAGGGGGCTACCACACCGGATTCATTGGGAAGTGGCACATGGGCGGCAACAATGATATGCCTCGCTCAGGCTTTGATCATTGGGTGTCTTTTCAAGGACAAGGACCCTATACAGATCCGACTTTGAATTTGGATGGAGAACGCATCCCTTTTGAAGGCTACACCCCAGACATTCTCACGGATCTGGCGGTGACGTATATCCAAGAGCGGGAAGCGGAGGAGCGGCCCTATTTCCTTTACCTTTCGCATAAATCTGTCCACGAAGATTTCACACCTGCGCCCAGACATGCAGGCCGCTATGCAGACCTTCAGGTGCCCCGCCCAGCTTCCTTCGCAGATACCGAGGCCAACCGAGAGGGGAAGCCCGATTGGGTGGTACGGCAGCGGCGGAGTTGGCATGGAGCGGAGCGGGACTTTTCCATTCAGGAATACGGGGATTTTGATCGCTTTTTCCAATTGTACAGCGAATGTATGCTCGGCGTAGATGAAAGTGTGGGGCGAATCGCTCAGACCCTGGAAGACTTAGGGCAATTAGAAGAGACCATCATCGTGTATTACAGCGACAATGGCTATCTGATGGGCGAACACGGGCTGATCGACAAGCGAGTCATGTATGAGGAAAGCATTCGGGTGCCCGCTTTTGTGCATTGGCCAGCGAGTTTTCCGCAAGCTCAGCGTAGGGACGCCATGATCCTCACGGTAGATCTCGGCCCGACCATGCTGGACATGGCTGGGCTCGAAGCACCGGAAAGCATGCAAGGAGCCTCGTTTCTTCCCATCCTGAACCAGCAGCCGGTGGATTGGCGGACCGATTTTGTGTACGAATATTTCCTTGATCCCAAAGCCGTACAAACGCCAACCATCTTTGGCCTGCGGACCCAGAACCACAGCTACATGACCTATCACGGCGTGTGGGATCGCTACGAATTGTACGACCTGAAAGCCGACCCCCAGCAGCGAAACAACCTGCTCGGATCGGTCAATTATGGCTCGGATTACGGCGATTTTCTCAAGTTTGCCCGTCGCCAAGCTCCAGAACATTTTCCCTTGGTTCAGCAGTTGGATGATCGCCTGACAGAGTTGGTCAACAGCCTGGGAGGAAGTCGGGAACCAAGCTGGAAGCAGAAATAATTTCGTAACATGCGGCCTGAACCATCATTCTCCCTACTCATGTATAAATTTCTTCTCCCAATTCTGGCTGCGATTCTCCTGAGCGCATGTGGCGGCGCTACGTCTTCTTCCCAATGGTCCCTCACCGAACCCAATGGCGAATATCGCCTGACCCTGGATTTGGTCGATGGACAGCTCCTATATCACATCAGTGCGGGGGAGCAGATCCTGGTAGATAGCTCCCGCTTGGGGATCATTCGGGCCGATGCGGACCTCAGTCGCAATTTACGATTCGTCAGTGCTTCCAAGGTGGAGCAGCTTTCCGATGCTTATACGCTGAAAATTGGGAAGCAGCGAGAGCTTCAGGATCAGGGGGTAGCTCAGACCTATACCTTCGAAAATGCAGGCGGCGCCTTGCTAGAAGTTCAGGTCAAGGCCCTGACCGATGGGTTTGGGATTCGCTATCACTTCCCAGAGAATGACGGCGCAGTGGTGACAGTAGAACAAGAACTCACCGAATTCAACTTCTCGACTGGAGGCCGAGCTTGGTTGCAAGCGTATG
>JBCCCJ010001308.1:0-2274 GCA_039033615.1 Bacteroidota bacterium | reverse complement strand
TTTTGGTATATTTTTAATCCCAATCGGGGCATAGGTGGGCTAAGGCGGAGGATACCTTTGTGTCCAGTTCAAACCACATTCCTCACCTATGAAACATTTATCCTATATTCTTATCCTTATTTTGGGCTTTTTCTCAAGCTCATTGATGGCTCAGGATACATTGACTGTATCCGTACTACCAGGCTATACCCATGACGCCTATTTCAGTTTTGAGAATGGTGTCGTCGCTCAGGTGCCTGCTGACAACTGGGACATAGCCTTCGAAATGCAGGGTTTTTCGGCTTCGGTTCGTATCAATACCCAAAAAGGAGTTGAGTTACGAGCATTCCCTAATGCAGGGGCTGCCGACTGGGCAACCGTCGATACGGCAGGAATGAATGCCTGGGAAATCCTCTATGATTCCGATACTTCCTGGAATCTTTCTTCCTTTACTCGAATCGCGGACCCGACTGATCCCTTTGATCTGGGATGGGGAACCTATGATGTGGTAACCCACCAAGTAACGGGTTCTCAGGTATATCTCCTGAAACTGAATGATAGTACCTTCAAAAAAGTCATGATCAACAGCCTGATCTCTGGTGCCTACGATTTTACCTTTGCGAATCTCGATGGTTCGGATGAAACGATGCGTCAGATATCTAAAGATGATTACGGCAACAAGAACTTCGTGTACTACCATTTTGCTGCTGACAGCGTGATGGATCGTGAGCCTATGAGCTCCGAGTGGGATTTGCTGTTCCACCAATATTACGCCAATCTAGGTGGGGGCACTTGGTATCCGGTTACTGGGGTGATGACCAACAAAGGGATCACCACTGCTGAAATTGACGGCATTGATCCGCTGGCAGCCACGTTGAATGATACCATCGGCGGCTTTGATGCCAATATCAGTGCGATTGGTAACGACTGGAAGTCTTTCAATCTCGGGACCTTTGCTTGGGAGTTGGATATGGACCGTAGTTTCTTCCTGAAGAAGAATGAAACCGACTTTTACCACCTCGCCTTCCATGATTTTGGCGGAAGTAGTGATGGCAATTTCATCTTCTTGTTTCGAAACATGAGTCCCAATACCGCTACGGAAGCTCTTTATGCTAAAGCTGGCTGGCAAGTTTTCCCTAACCCTGCTTCCAATCAATTGAACATTCGTCTGGATGAGTCTTTCCCTGCCGACGCGACCCTACAATTGTTCGATCAGCAAGGCCGTTTGGTTCAAAAAGGGCACATTCCTGCTTTCCAGGCTACCCACCAGCTAGCATTATCCGCCTTGCCATCAGGTTTGTACTGGTTGAGCTTAGAAGCGGAAGGGCAAATCTGGACTCAATCTGTGATGAAGCAATAATCTATGTACGGTGTTTTGATACGTTGTTTGGCCGTTATCGGTCTGATATTATTGATGAGCAGACTCGTGGGGCAAACCAGCCCTACGAGTTCTGATTCTGTCGCCCTGGAAATGGGGCCAGTCATGATCACCGCCCAACATCAGCCGCAGACTGCCAGAAATTCTGTCCATCAAGTCCGCATTCTGGATGAAACTCGGATTCAGCAGCAGGCCGCGCAGCAGTTGGGGGATTTGTTGCAGGTGGAGCTAGGTCTCTATTTATATACCGATCCAGCCCTCGGCCAAAGCGTGCAATTGCAAGGTCTCTCTGGCGAGCATGTCAAAATTTTGGTGGATGGGGTCCCCGTGGTGGGCCGTTTGGGAGGCGATCTCGATCTGACTCAACTTCCGCTCCAGGAGGTCGTGCGCATCGAACTGATCGAAGGTCCGATGTCAGTGGAATACGGTACCAACGCCTTGGCTGGAGTCATCAACCTCATCACCCGGCGGGAGACCAGCGAGAAATTACGGGTCAATCTCCAAGCCTACGAAGCCAGTGTCGGACCCGGGCATTCTCTATATGAAGGTTTTCACAACTATCGGGGCAGCCTGCGTTTTCGGCAAGGCAAACATCAGTTCCAACTCCAAGCAGGCCGTGATTTTTTTGGAGGCAGCTTTGCCGAACGGGAGCTGAGAAGGAAACAATTCAGCCCGAAAGAACAGCGATTTGGTACCATCGGCTACGGGTGGAGCAACAAAAAATGGCGCCTCAATTGGCAGAGTCGGGGATTTGACGAATTATTGGTTCGAAAAGATTCCGCTCGGGGGGCATATCGGCCCAAAGCCCGAGATGCCTATTTCACGACCACCCGTTTTCAACACCAATTGGACAGCCGATATCAATTCAGCGACCGCTGGAATTGGGAGGGCATTTGGGCCTATTCTACCTTCCTTCG
>JBCCCJ010001307.1:0-2277 GCA_039033615.1 Bacteroidota bacterium | reverse complement strand
GGTCTTCGGTCAGCCAGGTGGTCTTGCGCATCCGCCCACCGCCCGGCAGGTTCAGAGACAACGCGCGCGCGATCTGAGTAGGATCGTGGAAGATATTGGCCTCCAGATCGGGACCCAAGGCGCGAATCATCTTGGGTAGCCACTTGGGACGTAGGTCAAAATCAATCCCAGGGCCGGTAAAGAGGTAATCTCTCCCAAAGAGTTCCAGCCCAGCACCCGGCTGATAATTTTTGACAAAGTACTCGAAAAGGCCGATGTACATCAGGTTGTTTTGGTAGGCTACCCAGACCTGCGAAGCAATGCCGTCTCCTTTGACATCATCGCTGCTTCCTGACACCATGGCGCTGATGGTGGTGGACTGGCTAGGGCGGAAAAACATGTTGGCAGTGGCGGTGTAGTTATTGACCTGTGAAAAGGTCGTATCGCCCTCGGAGGGGAAGAGTCCTTTGTAGGTCAGCATACCCCCTATTTTGTTTTGTTGACCCACATTTTGGGAATATCGGCCGATGCCAAAGTAAGTCAGCGGGCTGCTGGCCGTGCTTCGCTGTCGCATCAACAATGCCCCTGCGCTACTGGATGAAGATTGATTGGTGAATCGCAATCCGGCGTCGATGGGAATGGAGTTTCCATTTTCATCCAACCCAATTTTTCGACTAAAAAAAGGTTGGATAAAACTGTTTACGCTGGCGTTGAAGATATTGGCTCCTTCCAGAAAAAATTGCCTTCGCTCGGGAAATAAGACAGAAAAGCGAGACAGGTTTACCACCTGCCGATCTACATCAGCCTGGGCGAAATCCGTATTGAAAGTCGCATCCAGCACGCTATTGGGATTCATCGCCCATTTTACCTCTCCCCCTACTTTGGGTTCTCCGCTTCTTTGTGGAGGCGCATTTCCTTCCCTGATCTGATCATTTGAGTAAAACAGATAGGGATTGACCTGAATATTGGGGGACGGAGGTGGGGGTTGCAGATTGGTGATGAGTCCTTCGTAAGACATTCTGTAGAAAAACCTGCGCGGAACCGCAGGCATGACGTCATATTCATTGTACCTCCGAATGTTGCGAGTAAAAATGACCCCCAGGCTTGTGGCATTGGCCGGATATCGGATGGTTTTCCAGGGAATGGCAAATTCTGCCGTCCAGGCGGAATCGGTGATATTCGTCCGCACTTTCCACAAGGCATCCCATTCCCTGTTGAAGGCTTCGTCATCAAACACCTGCAATTCTCGCTGCGCTCCATAGGGAGTGGTTTGAAACGCCAAAGCATTCCTCTTGTCCAAAAATCCATCAATCGCAATCCCAAAGAGGTCATTTTCGAAATAGTTGAAATCCCTCTGCATAGTCTGCACCCGCAGATTTTTTCGTTGGGACAAATCATCGTAACAGATGGCCCCGATATACAGGTATTTCTCATCGAATAAGATGCGTACCTCAGTTTTTGAAGAGGGCGGTTCTTGTTGATAAGGTTCCTTTTGGACAAATGAGCTGTATTTCTCCGCGGTCTGCCATGCCGACTCATCCAGTTTCCCATTGATGCTCAATGTTTCGTTGATCCGAGTCGCTTGATACCGTTCGGGAGTTTCCGGAGGATCAAACAAAGGGACATTGTTGTTTTGAGCCACTGCCTGGAGGGTCATGGCACCCAACACCACCACAAACATGCCCAGTTCCCCTCTCCTGCTGAACAGGCTGAGAGCGAAGACTTGTACAGGTTCTTTGAAGAATTTATAGAGCACAAAAGGTACCATAAAAATGAAATATACCTTTGGGGATTGCTTTATCAGTCAGGTATCCCTCTCCGACTGGCTTCTGCATCAACGAAGGCTACTCACTTGCCGAAAAAGGGATTCTGAACACCGAGGAATCATCGGGCAGGAATAGGGATTCCATTCCTGCCCATAGATCAATGATGACAAGCCCTCCTTATTCCAAACTGAACAGGTGAGGCGTACCTGCCGTATTGAACTGCTTGCTCGTTTCCAGGGTATTCAAATCAACTTTCATGACATATTGCTCCCCACCTGCTTCAAAAGGCACGTACCCAAATCCATCCTCGAAATAGGTGACAGATGCAACAGCCGCACGGGTGTATTCTTCCGTAACGATCTCCGCGGTTTGATTGTACAAGTCGAAACTCCACCATTGATAAATGGGATCAATGAAATAGGAAAAGGGATTGTCGGGGTCTATGGCTGAGGGGTCTTGAGCCGCTCCCAGGAATTTCCCGTCGCCATAATATTCAAAGTTCATCACCGCACTGCCCAAACCTCTGGCGGCG
>JBCCCJ010001306.1:0-2278 GCA_039033615.1 Bacteroidota bacterium | reverse complement strand
CAAGTTTTGGGCACCGGATTGCGTTTTGGGGGGAGAAATGCCAAAATTTCCTCTCGAAGATTCAACTTGCTATGCGACGTCGGTAAGAAGCTCAAAGAATTCGAAAAAGGATCATTATCGGACAACTTGTCCAAGCTCTCCTCCTACAGGCAACCCACTGGGCACCGAAGCAGGCTCGCTTCGATCAAAATTCTCATCATTGAGGGTATTCAGAAAAGAGATGATGGGGTTCATGTCTTTGACTCTCAAGTCAATTTCCTTGACCAAAGGATCTAATTGATGGCGCTGGAGGTGGGGATTTCGCATGTTCCCTCCGGCAATGTCTTCGTAAAATTCTAGCACCCGTTTCAAACTGCTGAGGCTGCCGTTGTGCATATAGGGGGCGGTGAATCGGAGATTTCTGAGGCTGGGAGTTCGAAAGGCAAAACTGCTGTCTATGCCTCTGTCGATTTCGGGAAGTTTGGGATGGTCGGGCACCCCCAGTACGTGCGGTTGGAAATCGGAAAACATCGGTCCATTGTGGCAACTGCCGCAGCCTGCCTCGATGAATTGGGCAAAGCCCTCCTTTTCAGAAATAGAAATGGCCTGTTCATCCCCCCGCATATATCGGTCGAAGCGGGAATGGTTGGTGATCAGGGTTCGCTCGTAACAGGCGATGGCTTTGGCTAGCTGCTCCGGACGGATCGGTTCGCTACCAAAGGCCGCCACAAACAATTCTCGATACTTGGGAATGGCTTGCAATCGCCGGATGACTTCTGGGATGATTTCGGTCTCATCGTATCCACGTCCCCGCATTTCTTCCAACGATTTGATGGGCTCCAGGGCTTGTTGCTCCAGGCTGTTGGCGCGTAGGTCCCAGAACATCGGGGCTTCGCTGGGATTGGCCGGATCAAAAAAGCTGATTCCATTAAACGCAGTATTGAGGATGGTCTGGGAGTTGCGTTTGGTGAAGGGAATGTCATTGGGTTGCTGAAAGTGTCGTTTTTGACCAAATCCAGTACCGTTGACCCCGATGGAAATCTCTAGACTTTCTGCAAAGCCATGCGCAGGGTGATGACAAGTTGCGCAGGCTACCTCTTGGTTTTCAGATAAAATCGGATCGAAGAAAAGGAGCTTCCCCAGCTCGATTTTCTCGGCTGAAGGAGGGTTATCTGTGGGGTGGTCAACTGCTTTGGGTAAAGCCGAAAAGTGCGCCAAAGAATCGACGAGGTGGCGTTTCCGTTCTGCTTTAGAAGGTCGATGTGGTTTTTCTGCCGGACGTTCACAAGCCAGAAGCCCCGCCAACAACCATACCCATGAAAACCAGATTCCAGGGAAGGTAGGGAGTAGATGGGGGAACGGCCGCCCATTCATATTAGGGGCGTCGTTGAGCGACCCCGATGGTAGCGGAGTTTGCTGCGAAACATTGCCGCCATTCGATTGGCTCGCCATTTGGCTTCCTCAGCTTTTTCCCCGGCAAACAATTCATCTACCGTCCCCTCAAATAGTGCCAACCAGCGTTCGAAATGAAGGTCTTCGATGGGGAGGTGAAAGTGAGGGGCAAATGGTCTGCCCTGATAGGTTCTGGCTTCTAGCAGGACCGTCTCCCAAAATCGGTACATCTTGTTCAGGTGAGGGGCCCAATCTCCTTGAATGACAGAATGGAAAATGCCTCCCAATAGGTCATCCTGCTTGATTTTTTTATAAAAGCGGTCGACCAGCAATTCTATATCGGCTCGTTGGTGAATGTCTTGCATGAAGTGGCTGCTACCTCTCGGGGTGAAAGATCAAAAGGGAGAAGGAAACCCCTTACCAAGGACGAAAAAAGAGATATCCAGATTTCTTCATGTAAAGAACGGGAATATTTGTATGTCGCCCAATTTTGTTGCTAGAAGCGGTCGTTCTCCCCAAAACCAAAAGAGGAGGACATGCATCCTCCTCTTTTGGTTCGTTTCATCATTCTATTGATTGGATCGTACTCAATTTCAGCTTGGTGCTATTGTTGACCAAATATGAGGTCGCCTGCCGCGGGCCCAACTTTTTTGTCGGCAAAAAAGTTGGCAAAAAACCGCCGAAGCCCCATGCGACCCACTTGCCGCCCCAGCACCTCGGGCTTCGTGGCCAACCCGCCTTTGTGGTGAAGACTTCGTCAAGAAAAACGCATAGCCTTTTGGCCAGAGGCATGATTTTTCCCGTTTATCTGGCAGCAAAGCGTTCTGACTTCTGACTTCTGCCAGCGAAGCGGTCTCCTCCCCTTATTCCATATCCAACAATTCCTCCATTCGATCTTTCAGATCTT
>JBCCCJ010001305.1:0-2285 GCA_039033615.1 Bacteroidota bacterium | reverse complement strand
GATCCAGCACTTCCCTTGGTCTATTTGCATCAATACAGCATCATGGCCGACACTGGGGTGTATGCACGCAATTTGAGTCTGACCAGGATGGTCCATGGGCCGCTCATCTATGGAGAAAGCCTCTGTCAAGAAAGTTTTGCTGAAGCCAAACGCCTGAACAAGCGCGACCTGGAAATTGAGCCAGGCTTCTATTCGGCTAGCCGGCTACAAGACGTAGCTACCGCTTTTGTGAGCGCGGTGTACGAATTTGTAGGCATGGAAATGAGAAAATGAGGACTACGTTTAGCCCGCCAAGAGTCGGTCAACGATGTAATCCACCGTTTTCCCTTCGGCTTCCGCGGTGAAGCTTGCTACGATGCGGTGTCTCAGTACCGAAATCGCCACTGCATTCACGTCCTCAATGTCCGGGGAATACTTCCCACTTAGAAGGGCCTTGGCTTTGGCAGCCAGGATCAAGTACTGTGAGGCACGAGGTCCCGCTCCCCACGTGATCAATTCCTTGATCTCATCAGAAGCATGGGGCGTATTGATCCGGGTACGATTGACCAAATGAACGGCGTGGCTCACGACATTGTCAGGCACCGGTACTTGCCGAACCAAATTCTGGAAATACAGAATGTCTTCTTTGGAGAGGATGGTATTGACCGTCGGATTTTCCGTACTGGTGGTCCGCTTGACGATTTCAATTTCCTCTTCGATCGAAGGGTATTCGACCTGGATGTTGAACATGAAGCGGTCCAACTGTGCTTCTGGCAATGGATAGGTCCCTTCTTGTTCGATGGGGTTTTGGGTTGCCAATACGAAGAACGGAGGATCCAACTTATGGTTCTCCCCAGCGATGGTTACCTTCTTCTCCTGCATGGCTTCCAATAAGGCTGCCTGCGTTTTGGGAGGGGTCCGGTTGATCTCATCTGCCAGGACTATGTTGGAAAAGATGGGGCCTTTGATGAATTTAAAAAACTTCTTGCCGCTTTCTTCATCCATTTCCAGGACCTCGGTTCCCAAAATATCACTGGGCATGAGGTCAGGGGTAAACTGGATTCGTTGAAAGCTTAGGTCCAATACTTCTGCAATGGTGCTGATCAGGAGGGTTTTGGCGAGTCCTGGCACCCCAACCAACAGCGTATGACCTTTGCAAAAAAGAGCGATGAGCAGTTTCTCTACTACGTCGTCCTGGCCGATGATTACTTTGCCGATTTCTTGCTTCAACTCGTGGTACTTCTTCGCCAGGGCATCGGCTGCCTCTACTTCGGATGTGTATTTCTGCATTATCTGGCCCAGTTATTCAGAGCTTGTTGACATTCCGTGGGTTTGATGTCAATATAGATATTTTTCTTCGCGCTTTCTAACCAATCCTCAAAATTCTCGGCCCTTTTGGCAAGCAAAGCCGCATTGCGAATCTTCTGATAATCGTCTTCCAAATTCGGCGTATGGGGAGGAATTTTTTGCTTCAAATAGATCACATGAAAGGCCCGGGTTCCGTCCATGGACTGCATTTCTGAAGGCTCAGAAATTTCGCCAGCTTTCATCTCATCAATTTTGAAATACATATCTGGGTCTAGCAAATCCATCGGAATTTTCAATTCCTGCGTTCGTGGATTCGAAATACATCCCCCACAGTGCTTAGAAGTTCTTTCCTGAGAGTACAGAATCGCCGCCTGCTCGAAGGTCAGGGAATCCGTGTCAACGAATTCCATCACTTTTTTGAGGGAGTCAATGGCCAGAGAATCGCCTTTGGAATCATAGTCCAATTGCTTCAAAACATGACTGGCATGTACCGTTTCGCCTCTTCTTTCGTGCAAAAAGATGATGTGGTAGCCAAAGTCCGTCGGAAACGGATCAGAGACTTCTCCAGGGCGCATCTGAAATACCACTTCCTCAAACTCTGGCACCATTTGCCCGCGTCCGAACCAGCCCAGATCTCCCTTTCGGGTTTTGCCTTGTGGCTCGTCTGTATATTCAGCGGCCAATTCCGAGAAGTCTGCCCCTTCCCTAGCCTGGGTCGCGAGGCTTCCCAGCAAGGCTTTGGCATTTTCTTTACTTTCCTCGGAATAGGGAGATTTGATCACGATGTGGTTCAGCTGAACTTCCGCAGGTAACAACCCCAAACTATCCGGATCAAGGTTGTTGTAGAAGCGCTTCACTTCCTTGGGTGTGATGTCCGTAGATTCTTCCAACACCCCACGTTGCCGCTGAATCAGAATTTCCGCTCTGATATCAGGGCGAATGTCTTCCCGAAATTGAGTAACGGACTTGCCATAGATGTTCTCGAAATCGTTTTGCGG
>JBCCCJ010001304.1:0-2286 GCA_039033615.1 Bacteroidota bacterium | reverse complement strand
GTCGCCTGTCCCGCAAGCGGGATTTCGCAAGCTCAACCGGCCATCCTTTTTTGTCGGCAAAAAAGGATGCAAAAAACCGCCGAAGTCCCATGCAACGCTCAAGGCCGCCCCAGCACCTCGGACTTCGTGGCCTACCCGCCGTGATGGTGAATGCTTTGCATCGAAGAACCGATTCGGACTGTTGTCCAGTAGGGTGCGTCAATCCCTCGCACGGCCCGTAAATCCGGCTCAACACGCTATATAGTTTGGGGTCCCACTAGCTTCGTAGTTGAGCCCAGAAATCTTCCCGTTTTGCCCCCCTAGCCTTCTGCTTTTCTTACGTCAAAACTCTCTTCGGCAAGGCATTAGCTCTTTTAAAAATCTCCGAAACCAATGAAACAAGGCTGGATTTCTGGTCTTGAACTTCCGTATAAAAATGAGTAGCTTGTAGGTACACCAAAGTGGGTTTTCCTGCGTCTTACGTTGGATACTTCCCCCGGTGGAATGCTACCTTTTGTCTGCCAGCACACTCACTTATTCGAGGGATAAACCAGATACGAGCTTAGATTTTCACCTTTTCGGGAGTAAAGTCATTGACCACCATGAACCGAAACCTACTTCTCCTACTGCTGCTGCTACTTGCCCTGCCAGTGATGGCAGACGACGATGAGTTACACAAAAAAATTCCGTTTCAAAAAATGGAGGTACCGATCTATCAGGTCGCTCCGTTTACCCCTCAGGTGGTGCTAAGGACCAATTACGCGGAGGCTGTCCTCGAAAATGGAGAAAATTGGCTGGCCAAGGCTCGCACCAATTTTGCATACGAAATTGATCTGGTCTTCACCCTATATCCACGAGAGATTCAGGATTGGCGAACCAACTATTTCGAATTACTGGAAGAGCGGCTTCAAAGCTTGGTAGCCCTGGATTCGAACCTGCGCCATCCCCGCATTCGCTGGAACATGATTCTCCAAACCCAACCCGCCAATGAGGAGGAAGCCAAGGAAATGTTCCATGGCTTTGTGATCAAATATCGCCCTAAGCGGGTACGCATGCTCGACGACGTCAAAACGCCGGCTCAATTCAAGGCGATCATTGCTGGTAAAGCAGGCTTTCGGGATTCTACCGTGTACAAAGTGCTGGATCGCCACCCAGAATGGGACAGCATGCTGGTGGTCGCCGATTGGACGGGCAGCATGTACAAACATGGCGCTCAATTGGTACTTTGGTACAAAGAGTCTATGCTCAACTACCCAGATCGGGTCAAGCATTTTGTCTTTTTCAACGATGGTAATCACAAAAAAGGCTGGCAGAAAAAAGTCGGTCGAACGGGCGGCGTGTACCGAGCGCGGAGCAGTGAGGTCCCGGAAGTGATTGAGACCATGGAATATGTGATGAAGAAGGGGAACGGCGGAGATCCGCCAGAAAATGATTTGGAGGCCTTGCTAACGGGCTTGCAATACCTGGACGATTTCCAGGAGGTCATTTTGATTGCCGACAACAAAAGTGAAGTTCGGGACATCGAGCTCCTCACCAAAATTGATCGCCCCGTTCACATCATTCTTTGCGACATTCGCGGCAAGATACATCCCCACTACTATCAAATCGCTCGCGAAACCGGGGGCAGCATTCACACCCTAAGGAAGGATTTGGAGCCAAAGGCTGATCCTTGATTCCTGCTTAAACCGCCATTCCCAACATCATCTATTCCCAAACTCCAGGATATCTGTCCATTGATCCCAGGATTTATACCGATTGGCCGCCTTCATCTGGCAGGTGGGAGGAGAAATGATACCTTTGAATACCCTTGAAAGAAACAAGACCAAGCCTCTGGCTTCTGTATTGAACCTACTTCCCCCACATGCCACCCCTCCCCAGGTGGCATGTTTCTGTTTGGATCAGTCCCAATTCCGCTTGGCGTTTTGGGCTTCCTTTTCCCGGTAGGCTTGTTCCAAATCAATGTCAAAGCGATTGGCCAATTCCATGAGGTAACTCAGGACATCGGCAAACTCTCCCGCCAAATCTTGAGAATTGGCTTTCGTTTGTTCCTGGTAGAGCTTTCTTCGATTGCGGATGGCCTTAGCCAATTCCCCGAACTCCTCGCTGAATAACAGGAAGGTTTCTAGGTCTGAAGTTTGATCCCAGCCTCGCTCGCGGCAAATATCGGCTTGATACTGCTGCAATTGAGCAAGACTGGGATCAGTAGGAAGGTGAGCCATGAATCGGACTAGTGATACTTGAAAAATAACTTCCTCTTTTCGCGCGGTTATTTCGTTTCAGGTCGAGGAAGAAAAACCGACTTTGGCG
>JBCCCJ010001303.1:0-2287 GCA_039033615.1 Bacteroidota bacterium | reverse complement strand
AGGAAATTTCGACGAGCAGGGTTCATGGGAGACAGGGGTCAAGGTTCAAGGATCAGGGTTCGAGGATCTATTTCGTAGAAAAGCCCCCTTGTGCGGATGAAAGTGCGGAAAGAGAAGGGGGTTGGGGGATGGACAGGGGTCAGGGGTCAGGGGTCAAGGTTCATATGTAGCGCGGAATTATATTTCGTATCGCAAACCAGATTCACAACTCAAAGAGCATCCCACAGCACCATGCGTAATCATCTCGCTCAGCTAAGTTAGCCCGTATTTCGGCTTCGGACAACCTATGACCGCCTTTCATGCCCCTGGATTTCTCCTGCAAATGATTGACCTAGAGAAGAACAGACGATGACAAAGCAAAGAAGCTGCGGCCTTCAACTTGGTATTGGTTTGAGTTCTCAGCGGAAATCGGACCCATCATCAGCACTCAGGAACCCCAATCTGCGTAACCTAGGCCCAAGAAAAAATATTCAATTCAGCCTATATTTTGCGTATGTTCGAGCTTCTGTTCAATCTTAACAATTTGCCATGAAAAACCAACTACTGCCTATTTCTCTGCTGGTTTTTTCTTTGATGCTGGTGGTCCAGATGGATTGGTCCCCTCCATCCCCTCCTTCTCCCGATCCAGTGAACCGATATGAGAAGATGCACCTGCCTTCAGAGCATTTTTTCCTCCAGCGATCTTATCCTGATCCGGTATTTGACATCCGAGGATATGAAGCGGCCATGAAGCAAGCCCTGCGACAAGAGGCTAATTCGATTCGCTCGACCGGAAATAGTTGGGTCACGCAAGGACCTGGCAACATCGGTGGACGAATGAATGTCGTAACCATTCATCCTACCAATCCCAACATCATTTACACAGGTTCTGCAGCTGGTGGGGTACACAAAACGACTGACGGAGGCCAATTCTGGACCCCCATCTTTGATGATTTCGCTTATCTTTCCATTGGCGCGATTACCCTAGATCCCAGCGATCCCAACACCATCTATGTTGGTACAGGCGATCCCAATATTTCTGGCTATCCCTTCATTGGAGATGGGGTATATAAATCTACGGACGCTGGGCAAACCTGGACCCACTTGGGCTTGGCTGAGGCTCGCATCATCTCCCGAATCATCGTACATCCCACCAATCCCCAAATTGTCTTTGCCAGTGGAATGGGCTTGCCATTTGAACGAAATAATGATCGTGGCCTATACCGAAGTCAGGACGGTGGACAAAGCTGGACCCAGGTGTTGTTCCTCTCCAATCAGGCTGGGATCATTGATCTGGTCATGGATCCCTTCAATCCAGATGTCTTGTATGCTTCTGGCTGGGATCGCATTCGAAACAATCAGGAGAGTTTGGTCACAGGGATGAATGCGACCGTTTGGAAGACCTCCGATGGCGGGACCAACTGGAACCTCGTCAGCAATAACAACGGCTTTCCCGCTCTTCCGCAGGGACGAATCGGGCTGACCATTTCGCAGCAAACTCCCAATCTCCTATTCGCGCTGGTAGTAGGCACCAATTCTCAAGCGGAGGGGGTGTACCAAAGTACCGACGGTGGTCAAAATTGGGCCAACGTTCTGACCAACATCTCTCCGAATGCCCTGGGAGGATTCGGCTGGTACTTCGGGCAAATCCGGGTCAATCCACAAGACGATAGTGAACTGTGGATTCTTGGCGTTGATCTGTATAGCAGCCAAGACAACGGAAGCAACTTTAGCTTGACTGGACCTCCCTGGTGGAATTACACCTTTCACGCTGACAAGCATGACCTTCAATTTGATTCCAACAACGATATCTACGTGGCTACTGATGGGGGACTGTACAAAAGCACGGACGGAGGGACTACTTTTGCAGATATCGAAAACATTGCCAATACGCAATTCTATCGGGTAGCCTTGAACCCTCACCAGACCGGAACCTATTATGGCGGCGCTCAGGACAACGGCTCTACCGGGGGGAACGTTGCCAATTTCAATAACTGGCCCCGGATATTCGGAGGAGACGGTTTCCAAATGCGGTTTGATCCCAGCAATGCGAATACCTTCTATGCGGAGACCCAAAATGGTAATCTGGTAGTAACCACAGATGGTGGGAATAATTTCTTCAGCCATACCAACGGTCTCGCAGCTGGAGATCGACGAAATTGGGACATGCCTTTTGTGCTGAGCGCATTCGATCCAGATCGTCAATATACAGGCACCTACCGGGTATACCGGAACACCACCGGAGCCGGAGGACAGTGGCAGTCCATCAGCCCGGATTTGACCGATGGGGTCATTTTCGGCAATGCTT
>JBCCCJ010001302.1:0-2297 GCA_039033615.1 Bacteroidota bacterium | reverse complement strand
CTTTCTCTTTGTTGCGCACCATCTGCATCTCTGCGCTGTTCGTTTTGAGTTTCGGAAAAGGCGCAGTTGCTCAGGTAACTGATCAGATTGAGGTCAGCGCCAGTTTTTCCACCTTCATGGAATTGGAGATTTACGAGGCAACCGTCAACTGGTCCATCCAAACGGTCGAAGACTATACCACGGGCTTTTGGCCGATAGAGCGTCCCATTCCCTTCAGTGTGGCTTCTTCCACCAATTTCCGGATAGATTACCGCAATACGCCCATGGTGAATGAACAAGGCGTAGAAATCGACATCCAGAACATGGCCTACCGCCTGGAGCCTGCCAACAATGATGTAAAAGCAGAGTACGGAATTCGCTATCAATGGCCCGTCGGTGATGGCGGTCGAAAGGGCAAGGATAAATTGTCAGGCATCTTTGTGGCTTCCTTTACAGATCGCACCATTCTGCTGCCAGGACCAGCGGGGAATGCCGGCAGTTTTGAAAAAAACGCCTGGAAAATTCGGATTGGCTTCGCTAGCCCCAACATTCGCGCCATCACTGGCCTGCCCATTCTCCTGGACCAAAATATCGCTCCAGGCACCTATACGACCATTCTGACGTTGACGGCCTACGCAGAGCCCTGAGAGGAAGAGAAACCAGAATACTTCGTTGTCAGAGGTCAGAGCGGCCCCAAAGGATGCCCCATCAACTCTCCTTTCCCAAGGAAAAAAAGACAAATCAGGCACCTACCCTTCCAAGGCAGAAGCATCTACGGCATTTCGGAATATCTTCCGGCTTACTCAGGATCACCGATTACATGGGCGTACCTACGGCACGCCAAGCCCTCCGGTTTAGTGCCTGCCTGTGCTACCGATATGTCGGCCCCTACAGGACCGCAGTCTGCGACCATGTACCCTTGGTATCCCAAGCGTCCCGTAGGGACGAATAGGTAGGTAGAAATGGCTACCGATCCTCGGATCAGGCCTGCCGTTGGTACGGCTCTTTTATTACAATCCCCGGAATATCACGCACACCGCGATGCTTTCGCCCTGCCTCCCCTTCCCCTTTAGGAACACTCGAAAAATAACTTCCCCTTTTCGCGCCGTTATTTTTTTCCAGGTTGAGGAAGAAAAACTGAGTTTGGCGGGCCAAATGAGGTTTTTTTGACGAAGAACTGGGACGGAAGAACAAGTGAAAAGGTCCAAGTTATTTTTTGAGTCTCACTTAGCTTCCGAAGTTGATGCCGCGTCCCTTTTCTTTGTACTTGAAATCCACCTGGTACCGACTGACTCCTTCCTCCGGCGTAATTTCTGACGCTGGATTCAGCAACTCGAATTTGCTGCCCAATACATTTTTCATACTCACGGCATAGTGGGCGGAATAAGGCAGGGTGATGCTGAAACTTCCGTTCGCGGCAGTTAGGGTATGGTACAATTTCCCATTGGCATCCTGGATGCTCACCCGGATTTTGGCGGGGCTGATTCCATGCAGGCGGGAGAATTTGTCGCGCTCAATGTGGGTTTTTCCTTCGATGGTGACGGATTTGGAATAAGGAATGGACACCTTGGCTTTGTCATGCATGAAAATCTCGAAGTCCTTCCCGGCGAGGTTTGCAAAGTCCTGCACCACCGCCAACTCCTTGAGTTCGATCAGGTATTGGCCTTGCGGTATTTTCTTGTACTTGACCTCCCCCTCTTCGTCAGAAAGGGTTTCCGGTGGATTGAACATGATTTTGACCCCATTGATGACCAGGTTTTCCGGGTCCTTGGCCCGTTCCAGTTTCACCAAGATATGGCCGATGCCTGCTTCGTGTTCGTCCCGGACCAAATTCCCATTCTCGTCTTTGTAGAACTCAATCAGCAAGTCGTAAAATTTCAGCCTGGGCTGGGCAAAATCGAAGGCTTTGGCGGCATTGGCACCGACCTGAAAGGATTCCGCTTTATTCCCCGCTGCAAATTTGCCAGGGTTCCATCTGACATTGAAGCCGACCGACCAGCCGTTTTTGAGCTGATAGTCCAGGGAGGTAGAAATCAGGCTTTCCAGCACTTTTTCAGAGATGTCATATCTGACGTCCACGTTGGCTTGATACACCAGACGCTCGTCCAAGAAAGCTCGTTCGTAGCCAGCGGTCGCCTCCACGAGTTGATTGCTTTTTCTCCCAGAAGCTGGGGCATTCATCGCTTCCTGAGAGGGAGAACGGGTGTAAGTGGTGTTAAAGGTTACGCTTTTGTAGCGCCCTCTCAGGCCGACTTGGCTCGACAGGTAGGTTCCGCCAAAGGCCTCTCCGCTGCCCATTTTGACATTTCGCTGCTGAT
>JBCCCJ010001301.1:0-2300 GCA_039033615.1 Bacteroidota bacterium | reverse complement strand
CCCTTATTTGAAAATAACCGGGATTTCGGCACTCCTTACTTTTCCTACCCATACCCCAAATTCCTCCGCTAAGGGATCAGGTTTGTTTTGATAGGTAGCAAATAACTCTGCTTCAATCATTTCGCCATACAAATCCGGGATCCCCTCCCATTCTCCGCTGCGCATGTCGATCTCCAGGACCACTTTTTCGCCGGGCAATAGGGTCCAGAAATCAGGGAAGTCTCCATTCCATTGCTTGGGTGGTTTGCGACGAATGGGGAATACCCGTTCTCCCGAACGCCAATCCAACTGCAAGTTGAAGTAGCCCCAGGTATTCCAGTCTTTCCACAACCGAATAGACTGATCTGAGACATTGGTGAGCAGCACCTGAAACCTTGCGTAGCGTTCCAGGGAGATTTCCCGCTGCCCATCTGGCGTGGAGATCGGTACCAATACTTCGATTTGCAAGGGTCCTTGCTGGCCGTAGAGGAGGCTCATCAGCCCCATCCACAACCCTAGGCAAGCGGCACGAAGCCACGGAATGCTATCTTTGGCGGACATGCGTAGGCACTTTGTAGCCTTTCAACTCGGCCTCTGCAAAATACTCTTCGGCCTTGGCAGGTTTGCCCATCATGAAGTAGCACATGCCGATTCGGTACGGGAAATAGGCCTTGTCGCCAAAATGCTTTTTGCTGGCTTTGAGATACTTCAGGGCTTGCGCGTACTCCCCTTGTTGTTGATAGGCTTGCGCAGCCAACATCCGGGCGTCCGCCGCTGGTAAGGGTCGATTGGCCTGTAGATAGAGGCGCATGGCTTGCTCACTGTTGCGGATGGTTTCGCTGTAGTTGTTTTGGTTGAATTGAACCAAAGCAATGCCGTAAAAGGCAGGCGGGTAATTGGGGAAATGGCGGAGCAGTTCCTCGTATTGCTGGACGGCGCCAGTGAAATTGCCTTGGAGTTGGCACACTCTGGCCAGACCTTGGTGCGCACGAATCCCCCGAGGATAGCGATCCAGAGAGGTCTCATAATAGTGCGCCGCGCTGTCATATTGCTCCAGGTCGATGTACAGATTGGCCAACTGGTTGTAGGCATCTACAAAGTTGGCGTCATTGGCGATGGCCTGGAAAAGCTGTTGCTTGGCGACCACCGGGTTGGCGGCCTGGGTGGCGGTTCGGTAGTGGGATTTGGCTTCGGGAGAAGTCGTACCGGTGTTGAATTGAGCGAAAAGAGGGAAGAGCAAAAGGGTGCAAAAGGTAAATACAGCAGTATGTTTCATACGATTTGTGGGTGTCATTTCAGCGATCTCCGTTTCACGAGATAGTCTGTCAGGACCTTATCATACGACCGTTTGATGTCAACTTCAACGAAGTCTATCTTGAACTCGTAACAACGCTGCTTAAAGCGCTGTTTATAGGCCGCCATCTGTTCCTGATACGCTTCCCGGATTTGGTTAGGAAGCACCTCGATTTTTTCCCCGGTCTCTAAGTCCCTGAAAATGGTCGGACGGTTGGGAAATTCAAAGGCTTCTTCCGTGTCCTTATCAAGCAAATGGAATACCAAGACCTCATGTTTGGCGTGCCGAAGATGTTGGAGGGCCTTAAAAAGTTCTTCCTCGGATTCGGTCTGGTTGAACAAATCGGTGATGAGTACGACAAAAGATCGGCGATGAAATTTCATCGCGACCTGGTGCAGGACTTTTGCGGTAGCCGTCCGATGGGTAAAGGTTTCCTTGCTCTGCACCACCTTTTCCAACTCCTGAAAAATGGGGATCATCCAGGAATAGCGGGATTTGGCGGGGGCGTAAAATTGAAGTTCCTCGTCAAAGAGGGTCATCCCTGCCGCGTCTCGCTGGCCAATCATGAGGTACTGCAAAGCTGCCGACAGATAGGCTCCATACTCCAATTTGCTCATGCCAGTTTGCGGATATCGCATCGAATCACTGATATCCAGCACCACCTGACAACGGAGGTTGGTCTCTTCTTCGTATTTCTTGGTGAAAAGCTTGTCCGTTTTTGCGTAAACCTTCCAATCTACGTTTTTCAACGTCTCTCCAGGATTATAGGGGCGATGCTCCGCGAACTCAACCGAAAAGCCATGGTACGGACTTTTGTGCATCCCAGTGATGAAGCCCTCGACGATCATTTTCGCCTTCACCTCGATATTCTTCAACTTGCTGACCACGATTGGGTCAAGGTATTTGATCGCTGTCCTGGACATAAAAAGCGTTATTTACTTGCGAGTTTACTTAGCTTTGCCTGCAGCCTGAGAACGAGCGGCTGCAGACGTGGCCAATAAGTCATCAAGGGTTTGTTGTACCTGGG
>JBCCCJ010001300.1:0-2301 GCA_039033615.1 Bacteroidota bacterium | reverse complement strand
TTCCTTCCTCGACCTGAAACGAAATAACCGCGCGAAAAGAGGAAGTTATTTTTCAAGTATCACTTATCTTCTTAACGATCTGATAGGTGATAATGCTGCTTGTTTAATTACCCGAAAAGGCCCAGATGATTTGTCTCGATTGGTGTCGAAAGGTGGAATCCTTGTTTTTGAGGAGTAGCCTGGAAATGCTGAATTCCCATAGTTTACACAATTGGTCAAGGTATATCTGGTCAAGTATGGGTACTTTGCACGATCTATTCAGGGTACTAGGTTTTCCTCATGCTATGTAATCAATGAAGTCAACAGACTTCTGATATCTATCGGTTAATCTCGGTGGAGATCAGGCGTTTTGTGCGTCTTCTTCCCAAATCAGCAATTGCACCCCTACTTCCTTCCTATTTGTTCATTTTTCCCAGCTTCGATGTATGGATACGCTTACCCAACGTAAATTTTTTCTCCTTTCTCTTTGTTTCCTACTCATAGCCTTTTCCACCTTATTTGCCCAGCCATCTGCCCCTGACTTGGATGATGAATTGATTCTCAGCGGCTGGAACTCAGCGGTTGGGGTGACCTTTGATGAAAATGGTACCCTGTATGTCTGGGAGAAAGGAGGCGTGGTGTACCTTGTCGAAAACGGGGTCAAACGAAATACTCCTCTGCTCGATCTCAGTGATGAGGTGGGGAATTGGCGGGATTTTGGGATGTTGGGATTTGCCCTTGACCCCAACTATCTCAACAATGGATACATCTATTGTCTGTACGTGGTGGATCGTCATTTTTTGTTGAATTATGACGAAGCGAATCCTCCTGGGGCGAACTATAACTCCAACGCAGACGAATATTTCAATGCCACCATCGGGCGGATCACGCGATTTACCGTTTCTAACCCGAGCACGTACGGATCGGCTTCAGCTATCGAAAGCTCGCGTCATATCCTGATAGGAGACCAAATTGACAATGGCTTTCCCATTCTGCACCAGTCTCATGGGGTGGGAACCCTATTGTTTGGCGAAGACGGCACCTTGATCGCTTCTTGCGGGGACGGTGCCAGTTATTTTACCGCAGATTATGGCGGACCGATCGGCGGAACCTACACCACCCAGGCTTTGGCGGATGGCATCATCTCCAATACCGAAAATGTCGGTGCGTTTCGCTCTCAATTGTTGAGTTCCTTGAATGGAAAAATCATCCGGATTGATCCAGTTACCGGAGATGGCATACCGAGCAACCCTTTCTACGACAACAATGCCCCCGATGCACATCAATCTCGGGTATGGGCCATGGGCTTTCGCAACCCCTTTCGCATGACCTTGCGGCCAGGGACTGGAAGCCACTATGCAGGAGATGGAAATCCAGGGGCCTTATATGTCGGAGACGTAGGCTGGAAAACCTGGGACGAGATGGATGTTGTTACTTCGCCGGGACAGAACTTCGGGTGGCCCTTGTATGAAGGGATGGGCGAGGTAGCTGATTATCACGCCAATGATCAAATGAATCTGGATGCACCTACGCCCAATGCCTGTGGCGGTCAATCTCATTTCTATTTCTCAGAACTCTTGAAACAATCTCAGGGCGGAGGCGGAAATGATCCTTTCAGCAATCCTTGTGGAGGCGGCCAAATCAACTCCAATGATGCCAATTTGTTTGTGCACCAGAAGCCTACCTATACTTCCGCTCACCAGCAGGCTTTGACCAAGGTGAGCATCAATGGCTATGTAGAAAATGTGGGAAATGGACAGCCCAACTCCGTGCCGGGAGAAATGTATCCTGGCAATGCATCAGTAGGTGGGGCTTGGTACGTAGGGACAGATTTTCCCGCGGAGTATCAGAATACCTATTTCCATGGGGACTATAGTGAAAAGTGGATTCGCAACTATTCTTTTGACAATAATCAAGTGCCGGAATGGGTGCGCCCCTTTGACCAGGATGTCCCCAATAAAGGCGCGGTCGTATGCATCGCTTCGGACCCCATCAATGGAGGGCTGTATTTCATTCGGTACGGGAGTCAATTGCGCCAGATGGTGTACAATCCGACCGGCAATCAAAAGCCGACGGCAGTCGCTACTCAGGACACCGCCTACGGTACCAGCCCGTTGACCGTTCAATTTGATGGGAGTCAATCCACTGATCCCGAAGGCAATCCCTTGAGTTATTTATGGAAGTTTGGCGATGGAAGTACCAGTACGCAAGTCAGTCCGACGCATACCTTCACCGCAGGAGGCTTCGCAAGGACCTTCCTCTGCGCGCGTACGGCATTCAAGACCACGACACGATCGTCGTTCGGCGCTTGAACGAGGGCCT
>JBCCCJ010001299.1:0-2302 GCA_039033615.1 Bacteroidota bacterium | reverse complement strand
GGATCAATAATTTTGAAAAAAATGATACAGACATCAGTTGTGGTTATATTAAACTCATACTAGACAGACAAATTTCTGTCTTATTTCCTTTTTAACCAAAGATTTAGCGCCTTTGTTGGGGGTAGATGAATTTTTCTTGTGCCAAAAGGGAAAAGATATTCCTACAGTCATTCCCCCCACGACCCAGAGCAATTCTCAGAATCCATCATTGACTAAACAGACTTGCGAAGCAAGCCGCAGGCAATTCGACAACGGCTGTTCCGTTCTTTACCCGGACCTTTGCTCCTGCTTCCATTCCTCTGTCCTGATCCGTGATCCACAATTGGAGCCGCTTGATGGACCGAGGGATCCCTGTCAGCTCCACGGTTCTATCTGGACCACCATTGACCATGTGGATCGCCAACTGTTCTCCACTTCCCAAAGCCGCGGCAAATACTTCTGCATTTTCGCAGGTCAACGGGATGGCCCGTAATCCTGGCGGAGTTGTGGCCAATTGTTGGAGGTTGAAGAATCGCTGGGTTGGCCGCAATTCCCCTTGGGTGCCGGCCAAGCCTTGCCCCATCATCGGAGAATAATCAGCAGTCAATTGCCATTGCAAAATGGTTTTCGGCTGGCAAATCGAGAGCATTCGTACGTACAACTTGATCTCCTCCATTGCATAATGAGGTTCGGTAAAAATGACCGGGTAGCGCCATGCCGCAGCATCAATGCTTCCTTCTCCCACAATCAAGGGAACATTCAGGCGGTCTGCTGCCTCATACCATTCCAGTAAGGTTTCTTTGGTCCACCCTCGCCAGGAGTGAAAGGAAACTGCCCCGATATAGGCCCAGGTTTCAGGATCATCCAGCGCAGCATTGACAAATTCAAAAGCATTGGCATCTGAGGTATCCCCCAATAAAAGCTTGGTCTTCAAGCCCCGTTTCTGCAAGTGCGCCCCCAGCTCGCGAATCAATTTGGCGTGCTCTTCTGGCGTCTGGCGCACATTGATTCCCAGGTCCGATTCATTGAAGGAAAACATAGATACCTCCACTCCATAGGCTTCTTTCAGGTAGATATGATAAGCCGTCAAAGATTCATAGATTGCCCTGGCCTGTTGCTGATCCAGAGGATTCCCATAGCTTCCGTCGGGATTCTTCGCCTCTCTACTCACCTCGCCCTGAGCTGCCCAAGAAGGCGGAAACCATGCCGCAGTGAGTACAGGCGTGCCCATTTGGGAAAGTCTCTGCGCCATTTCCATCGCAGCAACTACCCGAGGATGGATGCGACCTGCCCGCGCTTCTGCCAAGGGGTCGAGGCTATCATGCGGATGCCAATGTTGCCAGGGCAATTCTACCCGTCCCATTCGGACGTCCAGGTTTGCCAGGCAATAGTCGATGACCATGGGGTCCTTTTCTTGATTCTGCAGGCGAAAGTTCCCCCCCAGACCCAGAAATTCGTTGCCAGGATATTGGGGGAAAAGTTTCAGGTGAGCTGTTTGGGTATCCCGGCTGCCATTCACCTCGATCATACATTCATACTGGTACGTGTGGCTTACTTGAAGCGAATCGTGAGCCAATAATACATACAAGCCCAAGGCGTCGGCTTCTTCTCGAAGCAAAAACTCCCGTGCTTGCGTGGTGTGAATTTGCCAGATTCGGTCTTCATTCCTTAAGCGAACGCCCCGACTGATTCCCCGCCAGGTTTCAGCAGGTGGTGCAGGAATTCCAGACAAATTTGAAACCGAAACGGCAGGCACTTCAAGGGGAGTCAGTTTCACGCCTGCGTAGGTCGGAAGTGGGAGCGCTATATGAAAAAATAACCCAGTCAGGTCGATCGCTTCCTCCGGCTTTACGTTCAGCCGCAAGCGAATTTTCCCTTCTCCAAGGTCCTCTACCACTTGTTCTATCCCAATCCCTCCCATGCGAGTCTCTACGACAGGATTGCCTTCTTTGCGAGAAAAACTCGTCCAATTGCGTTCCTGGGCAGTGGCTCGTTCTTCCTCCCAAGTGGACTCCACCAAGCGATAACTGGTTTCGAAACGAAACAATTGACCATCGACTCGAATGCCTCTCAGATTGCCCCAAGCTTGGACTTCGGGTTGCGCAGAGAGAGACAGGATCATGATCCAACAACAGCAGAAGGAAACAATCAATTTCATAGAAAAAATAGAGATGAGGGTTCTCCGCAAGATACGCTTGGGCAAGTCCCGATCCGATGACCGCCGCTTGTTGCGAGCCATTCAAGTCATGAAGCGGGATAAAATCAAGACAGGACCAGAGAAGTCTCCGGTCCTGTCCCATGAGTTCAATTTGGAAAGCCTCGG
>JBCCCJ010001298.1:0-2307 GCA_039033615.1 Bacteroidota bacterium | reverse complement strand
GAGGCACCTGAAGGAGGCTGCTGAGAAATGGATGGAGGACAGAATGGAGGGAGGCCGCTGTGGGCTGGGTCAATTGAGCCTTTACTTTGGCAAATAAATTCGTTTGCTCTGGATGGCTGGGCTGAAGATTCGCGAATCGAACGCCTTGTTGAGTCAGGATGCGATCTGCCTCCTCCTGAGAAAGGTAGAGGGTGTCGAAGCTCAGGCTGGTTCCTGCAGCCAGAATCGGATTGGCGTGGATCTCGTACGGATTGGTGATAGAAATGGTGCCGGAGGAAACATGCAGGGTCTGGTGCGCCAATTCGATCACTTCCACGCCCTCATTGATCAGGGAAATGCAAAAGGTTTCGTGAAAGTGCTCTGGAAATGGCTGGTTGGTCGCCTTCATAGAAAGCAACTCCAATTGATCGTTGGCATATAACCGATGGCCGCGCTTCATGCTGCCAATCCTAGCCTTGCCGCAGTTCCCGAATGCGTTTGCGGACCTCTACCGAAAAGAGACTTCCTGGAAAGAGCGTCAAAAACTCCAGGTAGTGCTTCATGGCCGTCTCAGGATCTTTGATGGTGTAGTCGTAGATCCGTGCTTTGGTGAAAAGGGCATCATCCCCATAGATGTCTGTTTGGAATTCATTGAGGATGCGGTCGATAAAGGTCATTGCGGTGGTGATGTCATTCTTCCGGAGGAAAATATTGGCCTTCTCCCACAAGATCTCATCCGCCAAGCTATGATTGGGAAACTGATAGGCCAAGGAATCCAACAGATCCAGGGACTCCTGATAGGACCGCTGATAGGTCAGCAACTGGGCCTGCGCAAAGATTTCTAGGGCAGTAGTCGTAGTATCCAGCCCGGTGTTGTCGATGATCAGGAGGTTGAGCTTGATTGCATCGTTGGAGATGTCGGTGGAGGTATTGTCTTTGATGGAAGCTAAGAGAGCGTCAGCCAGATTGAATTCTCCTTTGTAGTAAGCCAATTGGGCCAGTTTGTATTTCGCCAACGCGCCTTGCTGGCGATCTTTGAAAGTCTCACTGACTTCGGTATAGGTGAGTTTGGCTTTGTTGTAATCCTTGTTCATCAGGAGGATGTCTCCCATTAGCAGGCGAGCCGTTGCCCAATCTTCCAAGCGGAGGGCTTGACGCTGGCGAGTCAGACTTTCCAATTCGGAGAAAGAACTTTCCAGGTCATCCAGGTAAAATACCATCAGGTTCGCACGGCGGTAAATCGCATCGAAATATTGGGGTTCTCGTCCAAATTCATCCAGCAACTCTCCATATCCATCTACCGCTTGCTGAACAGATATCAGATCTACGGGAATCTGATCAAAGGCTTTCAGTTCGCCATTGATGGCTTTCTCGAAGTGGGCCAGATAGAAAAAGCGCGAGTTTTTTTTGCGGTCAATGATGTAGTCATACGCCTTATTGGACATGTCGTACTCCTTGCTGTTCCGCATGGTTTCCGCAAACTTATACACCCGATCACCCTCTTCCCGAAACAAGCGGTCGATGGATTTGACCTGCACGAAAGCTTCGTAGAAGTTTTCAGCCAGGAGATAGTACTCATACAAAATGGTCCGGATACCAAGGTCGCTTTGTCGTTTATCCGAAGCCCGTAACAAGGCTTTTTCAATGGCTTCCTGCGAACTAGGGCCTACCATGTTGAGGATGGAAAGGTTGGCGGCATTGAGGTCGCTGGAATTGGCGTAATACACGTTCAGGTATTCTTCGGTGGCTTCCTGAAACAGGCCTTGCTGCTGGTAAATGTTGGCCACTTCATTGGCAAACATATACTCGTCTTTCAGTCGTTTTCGACTTTGGAGATAGGTCTGGAGCGAACGATCGAGTTTGCCTTCCTGATAGAGGTAGGCCCCGATCTGCATGAACTCTCCCTGATTCCGCAATTGCTTTTCAATGGCGTTTTCGTAGAGCTTATCCGCTGCTTTGAGGTCGCCGGTCTTCTCCAAGATCGCCGCATGCAAAATGGGGTATATGGACACCTCTGGATGGCGCTTGGTGGCTTTTTCCAGGAATTTGATGGCGTCTTCATATTGCAGCAACATCTCATAGCTCCCCACGATTCGCCTGCCAATGCCTTCTTCTGGGCTGCGCTTATAGGCTTTTTCAAACAATTCTAGGGCAGATTCATATTCTGCATCCTGGTAGTAGCGTTCTGCCAATTCCAACTCTGCCTTGGGCTGAGCGACGAGCCACCCCATACTGAGCAGGGCCACCCGCCGATGCCGCCGCGCTGACGTTCCCGGCCTCCCGGGCTTTCGCGTAGGCGCGGTGCGTCGTAGCTCAGCCGGGCAATCT
>JBCCCJ010001297.1:0-2308 GCA_039033615.1 Bacteroidota bacterium | reverse complement strand
TCATTGGACAGGCCTGTGAGTTCGATTATTCTGGGTCTCAGGCTGCTTTGGCCTTGAAAGAAGAAGGGATTCGAGTCGCCCTCATCAACTCCAATCCGGCGACCATCATGACCGATCCGGTGACGGCGGATGATGTGTATTTGCTGCCCTTGGAGGTCGCCTCTGTGGAAAAAATCTTACAGACGCAAAAAATCGACGCGGTACTGCCAACCATGGGCGGGCAAACCGGATTGAACCTGGCGGTGGAATGTGAGAAGGCCGGAGTCTGGAAAAAGTATGGCGTTCGAATATTAGGCTCCGACATCACCGCCATTGACAAAGCGGAAGATCGAGAGCTGTTTCGTCAGACGATGCATCAAATTGGCATTCCAGTCGCCGAAGCGGAAACGGCCAATTCTTTCCTCAAAGGCAAAGAAATCGCCCAACGCATCGGCTTCCCTCTGGTGATTCGGCCTTCCTACACCCTGGGAGGAACCGGAGGGGCTTTTGTTCATACCGAAGGAGAATTTGATGTCCTGTTGAAGCGAGGCCTTTCTGCCAGTCCCATCCACGAGGTATTGGTAGAGCAAAGCGTATTTGGCTGGCGGGAATATGAGTTGGAAGTGATGCGGGATGGTGCCGGGAATAAGATTGTCATTTGTACGATTGAGAATTTTGACCCCATGGGCATCCACACTGGGGATTCCATCACGGTTGCTCCGGCCATGACCTTACCAGATACCACCTACCAGGAGATGCGGAATATGGCTTTCCGGGTGATGGACGAACTGGGGAATTTTGCTGGAGGTTGTAATGTGCAGTTTACCGTGAATCCCGAAGACGAAAGTATCCTCATCATCGAGATCAACCCTCGGGTGAGCCGTTCTTCGGCCTTGGCCTCCAAGGCAACGGGCTATCCCATCGCCCGAATCGCCGCCAAACTGGCCGTCGGATATCGCCTGGATGAACTTCCCAACCAGATCACCAAAAATACCTCGGCCTTCTTTGAGCCGACCCTGGATTATGTCATCGTGAAGATTCCTCGTTGGAATTTTGCCAAGTTCCCTGGCGCGGATCCAAAGTTGGGCCTACAGATGAAAGCAGTTGGCGAGGTCATGGGCATCGGTCGGAGCTTCAACGAAGCCCTTCAAAAAGCGGCTCAATCGCTCGAAATCAAGCGCAATGGCATGGGCGCAGATGGCAGAGAGTTGCAAAACCTTGAGCATATCATGAACAGCTTGCGCAATCCTTCTGGGGATCGCCTGTTCCACATCAAGGATGCCATGCACCTGGGCGTTCCCTTGTCTGACATCTTCGAAGCCACCAAAATTGACCCTTGGTACCTACGGGAGATTGAATATTTGGTGCTCCTAGAAAAAGAAATCTCTCGCTATACCATCAAGACCCTGCCGAAGGAGCTCTTTATGGAAGCCAAAAAGAATGGCTATGCGGATCGTCAGTTGGCGCATCTGCTGCGTTGTCTGGAAAGTGAGGTCTTCCAACAACGGCAAAAGCACAAAATCGAGCGGGTGTACAAATTGGTGGATACCTGTGCGGCGGAATTTGAAGCCAAAACCCCGTATTACTACTCCACCTTTGATACCGAAAACGAGTCCAAAGTTACCGAGCGGAAAAAGGTAGTCGTCTTTGGCTCAGGCCCCAACCGGATTGGGCAGGGAATCGAGTTTGATTACTGTTGTGTTCACGGTGTCCTCGCCGCCAAGGAAATGGGCTATGAGACGGTGATGATCAACTGCAATCCCGAGACGGTTTCCACCGATTTCAACATTGCGGACAAGCTCTATTTCGAGCCCGTCTTTTGGGAGCACATCTACGACATCATTCAGCACGAAAAGCCAGAGGGAGTCATCGTTCAATTGGGGGGACAAACAGCCTTGAAACTGGCCGAAAAACTGAATCGCTACGGCATCAGCATCCTCGGTACCAGCTTCGACATGATGGACATGGCAGAGGATCGGGGACGCTTCTCTACCCTCCTGAAGAAAATGGAGATCCCCTACCCGGACTTTGGGGTCGCCCAAAATGCCGAGCAAGCCATTGAGATTGCCAACCGCGTCGGCTATCCGGTGCTGGTGCGGCCTTCTTATGTCTTGGGCGGCCAAAATATGCGAATCGTGATCAATGACGAAGAATTGACTCGCCACGTGATCAAGATTCTTCGGGATGTACCTGGCAACAAAGTATTGGTAGATCACTTCCTGGATGGTGGCATAGAAGCCGAAGTAGACGCGATTTCTGATGGAGAAGATGTCCACATCATCGGGATGATGGAGCACATCGAGCCAGCAGGCATCCACTCTGGAGATTC
>JBCCCJ010001296.1:0-2309 GCA_039033615.1 Bacteroidota bacterium | reverse complement strand
CCGTACAGCAGACGATAGGATGCGCCCCGCTCTAGTTCTGCGATGAGGTGAAAGGCTGGCCCGGCCAACTGGAGGTCGGAGATGTTCAGGGGCAAATTGTCCTGGTTGTAGATGGTGATTTCCAATTCATCCGTGAACTGCAGGGGCAGGTAGTACAGGGGTTCTTCCAGGGAACTGATAGTCAAATCGGCCATGTCCCGCCAAATCGCACGGCTGCCTTCGTCGGCTTCTACCCGCTGCCGCACGTAGCGGATTCTCGCTGGGCGCACGTGGTCTCGTTTGGAACTGATGTCAAATTGCAGGCGCGAAACGGGATACCGATCCGCCAATTGCACCCGGATCAGGGTGGTTTTTTCGTCGGTGTCGTTGGTGATCTGCCAATCTTTGATCTGGTAGGGCTGATAATCTCCTGCTTCTTCCTGCCACATCCGCAGGCTCGCCTGGGTTACCATCAATTCTGGATTTTCCAGACGAACGCGAAAAAAGCGATAGTCAGAAGGGGGAAAATTCAATTGGGCGAACTGGTACACCACGCTTTCGTTACTGATGCCCACCAAGCGGATGTCCTCTTTGATGGTCAACCAGTTGAGCCGATTGTTGCTGCCCTCTAAGGTGGCGATCACATCGAAGTTCTGATCGGATAGCGTCAACTCGATTCGGTTGATTTCTCCTTCCTCTTCTTTGCGCAGCACGGCTTGGGAAAAGCGTTTTTTGGTGGCTTGGTTGAGTAGGCTCATGGGAATTTCCCGATAGTTGCGGACCTGCTCGTTCCGCTCAATCAAATAGGGAATCATGCTGCCCTGGCCACTGCTGTCCCCTATCTGCTCAATCCGTAGATCCGCCAAGTCCCCACTGAGACGAGCCAAGACCTCTGGAGACAACTCAATCTGGTGGTAGCCATCGGTGCGCACCCCTGTGATATCCCGTGAATACTGGAATTCAGCGTCTTGTCCTAAGAGGAGGAAGGAAGAACTGCTTAGCAGGAACAAGAAAGAGATGCGGACGATGGGGTTCATAGTGGGTTTTGGGTTCTGGGTTTTGGGTTCTGGGTTTTGGGTTCTGGGTTCTGGGTTCTGGGTTTTGGGTTCTGGGTTTTGGGTTTTGGGTTTTGGGTTGATTGGAGAAGTACTGCCACTGCTACTTCCTACTACCACTCATTCCTCTTTGCCCGCTTCTGACTTCTCCTCCTTCTGAAAGCGTTGGTACAAAAAGGCCGTGATCAGCAACAAAATGCCCAAGGCTACGAAGACCACGGTTTTGTTGCCGAGGGAGGCTTCTCGCATATCGTGCAGCAAGACCTTGAGCAGCACCGTTCCCAGCAAGGCCATTCCTCCGATGCGAAGGTAGGCTTTCTCCCGCCAAAAACCGACGCCCACCACCGCAAGGGCATACATACCCAGCAAGATGGAATAGCCCACCCGATACATCAAATCAGTCGCGGCAGGCACCTGGGATTCGATGACGGTCAGCAGGTAGATGTGTTTGGCTTCCAGCAACAGAATGACTGCACCCACCACATACAGACTTACCTCGATCAGCATGCGAAAACGGGGCGTATGAATGGTTTGTTTGGCCGAACTCCAGACTCCGAATAAGAGGCCTCCCAAGGCGGCATAGCTCACATAACGGATCAGGAGGTGCCAGATGGACGGCTGAAACAAACTCTCTGGATCAGGATAGAGGTAGGCTTCCCGTAACTCTCCCAATTCCACGGGAGCCCCCATCAGGTACGTCAAGGCGATTACCGCTGAAATCATATACACGATCACGCCTCCTTCTTCTGATTGCCATTTATGGCCGTGCCACCAATTGACCGCTCCCCAGTACAGCATCGCAAATATCACGATCCACAGCACCCGGAAATGCTCCAGACTGGGCCGAAAATATTTGACCCCTTCGATCTCAATCGCTCCGTGGGCCATCGCCTGATAAAAACTGTGAGAAATTTCCATCCATCCGCCTAGGAACGTAACGATGATCAACAAACAGATCAAGATTGTCTGGAAGAAGCGTATGCCCTTGGTCTCAACCGTTTCACCATGGGTTTTCACGCTCTCTTTGCGAATGAACAACATCATACCCACGGCCAGTGCCACAAAGACGGTGGTGAAGAATTGCAGATTCAGCACCGGCAACAGCTCATAGAATTCCGCCGAGTATTGGGCGAAGACATGAACGCAGGCTATGCCTTCTCCCAATACTCGGCGGAATTCTATGAGCTGTTGCCGGTGCTGAATCTGCAATTCTTCACCACCGTCTTTGTGGCACTGGCCGTGGGTATGATGTTGTTCATTCGCAAAGAGAGCGTG
>JBCCCJ010001295.1:0-2310 GCA_039033615.1 Bacteroidota bacterium | reverse complement strand
CGTCATCGACGGCCTCATTGACCACGTCCCAACCGCTTACCTTGCCTTGGAAATGCCCAACGACGGTCTGCACATGAATTTTCAGGAGGCTGTCCCACTGTTCTTTGGAGCCTGTGTAGGTTTCCATCCAAGCTGGGGATTGGTTATGCCAAAGCAGCGTATGTCCGTGGACCCGTTTCCCCTGCTGTGCAGCGTAGAGGATCAACTGATCGGCGGTTTTCCAATCAAATTCTCCCGGATTGGGTTGCAGGTAGGCAGGCTTGAAATGATTTTCGGGCGTCAGGCTATTGAACTGAATATTCGCCAATGCCCGATAAGCCGCATCATTGGTCAGCAAAGACGGATTCGCCGCAAAGCCGATGGGATAGGCAGCGGTAGCGTGGAGGGGTTCTGGTTGCAAGTTGCATACCTCCAATGGCTCTGTTTGACAGGCCAGCAGAAACCAGAAACTTACGAGCCAAATCAGGGAAGAATGCTTCATCGAGGAGGGATATGGTGATTGCTTATTTTTGGATAAAGGCCTGATCTAGCAGCCAGGCCATTTCTTTGCGGGTGGCCCATGCATCCCCATCAAACTGCGTGCCTTCCGCCCAATTCGCCAGCCAACCTTGTTCCTGAAAATATGCCAGTGCCTGCTTCAATTCTGTTGCCTCGGCAGTAACATCCTCAAAAGCAGGGACTGCTTTTCCAGTTGGTTGATCGAAGAGGCTCCATAGCTCCAGTACCATCTCGGAACGAGTCATCAAATCTTCCGAGTCGGATTCACACACAAGCTCCGCCAACGATTTTGGTGCGCCAAGTTCCGTCAAATTGGGGACCTCACACCTTCTCACTGCCGAATCCGGATAAAACCAGGTTTGGTTGGCCCATTGGTAAGGTACCCCATGCCCTCGCATCCAGCCTCTCACCCCTGCCCGCATGGCACTTTCAAAAAACCAATCCTCCGGTTGCACATCCAGCCAAGGCAAAATCCAGCAATCTGCCGCTAGCAATTTTTCCTGCAACGCTCGTATTGGGACCTCTCTCGGAGCCACATCGCTGGAAACGGCCAATGCCGCCGCAGCTCCCGCCGCTTGTCCGATGGTGATAACACATGGCTGCAATCGGCTGGCTCCATTGACCATGTGAGAGACTGAAATGCTTTTTTCTGCAACGATTAAGCCGTCTATTTCCTTGGGCACCAAGCATTCATAGGGAATGGAAAAAGAAGGAATGGGAGGAAAGGTTTCTGGAGCAGCGTTTGGATTTTTGTCATGATGATGATCCAACGGATAATCTCCCACGGCGACCCCATGCTGGTATAGAGGATCGCCAAGATCTGCGTACGGATCTTCCAAATGTGGAACTTCTAAGCAGACCAATCCCCTGATCCGTCTTGCCTCCCGGTGATACGGAATCAAAGGCAGTTGATCTGCCGTTGGAAACTCCCCCTTAGCCAGGCCGATGTGGGCAAAGCCTACCTCCGTCTGAATAAAATACACCAACTCCAGGGTGCGCTTTTTGGCCAGCTCGTACACAGAATCTCGTTGGGCATAGGAAAGTCGGGTCGCATCCACGTAGTAATCATTTCCTCGGCGAGGCCAGTTCAGCATGTACTTGTCATTGGGAAGTTTGGCATAGCCAAGCACTTGTTGACAATCCAGCTTCTCCCCTCGCCCATCGGGACACAACTCCAAACAGAAACACTCAAATTCCAGCGAATCATAGCCTTCTGGCCTTGCCAATAAGTGATCGGTTTCGCCAGCAGGATATTCCTGCAAAATGGCAGCGTAGGTCAAATCCTGGACATGGGGATTGTGGGGATCTTCTGGGGTATCCTGTCCGATCCAATGCGGGACATTTCCCATGCCCAATACGTCCCCCAATTCAGTTGCTTCAATCACCACTTCTGCCTTCACTTTTTTCACTTCTCCGGTTTCCAAGGATTGAAAAGTTGCCCCGCTGATTCGTTTACCTTCGGTTTGGACAGAAATCAGGCGGAAGCCATGCAGTCGTTTCAGCTTGGGCACGGCATTCGCGAGTTGTTGCCAAACCTGATTGCCAAAAGCAGGCTCAAATTGGGTATTGCTCACCCATCCGGTGAAAACGGAATCAGGTCCCCCATAATGGTCATACAACGCCTGTCGAAATTCTCCCCATAGGCCAGAAGGCAGGCGATGATTCCCATCTGTGGCACTGACCCCAGCAGCGGTAAGCATCCCTCCCAACCAGGGAGTTTCTTCTACCAAGAGAACCTCTGCCCCTGATCTCGCCGCCTGAATGGCCGCAGCCGTCCCACTCGCTCCTCCTCCAATCACAAGGATCTCCGTG